>JAPUIP010000867.1 GCA_027296925.1 Candidatus Poribacteria bacterium
AATCATGGAAGATGTAAAGGCGAATAGATCACACCCCAAACTCGATCCATTGGGGTATTCCCTTCCCTGGTGGATCCGATGACCTGGCTTCTTGATTTCCTCTGACCAGAAGTGTTTTGGCTGCTGTACGGTTCAGCGAGACCGCTCCGTTCAAAGGACCACTCATTTGGTCCGAGGTCACAAGGCAGTACCTTGAGCGCTTTACCCGCCGTTACTGTTAACTCCGCTAACTTCAACATTCTCGTGCGAATACGGGTTAAAAGTCATCGTCCAAACGCCGCGGCGCAACTCTCTCCCAGTACACCCGATTATTTACAAGTGGCATTAGCACATCTGCAAGCGGATAAGCATCATTGATGTAAATCCAGAACATGGAAATCTCTCTTCCTTGACGAGGGTCTACTTTGTGGCAGCCAAGCTGTCGCTTCTTGCCTTTGACGCAATGCTGATGCAAACAGACGACCGAGTTTTCTGACTTTATACAAATGGCACGACGTATTAAAAAGTCCAAACCCACGCCATGAGTGACTTGGAGAGTTTATACGTCAAATCTGACGTTGGATTGACTCATTGGCGCCCGAATTTTGTACAAAGTCGAGCTTAGGCGGGTATCCAGGCGAGGTCGAGAATCGTATGGGTCGGATTCTCTGTGCGGAACCACGCCCTGACTTTCATACCGATCTCTGGTTCCCCTTCCTTCAGGTACGACATCATTTTGGTGCACACGCCGTCCAGGGATACTGAGATTAATGGACACGGCGTGGAGAGCTTAAAATTGCTGCCTGGATACTCAACGGTCGTATGCGTACAGATTTCGCCGACCTGCGGGGCTTCGGCCCAGTCCATACGCGCCAAGCAGTCCGGGCAGTAGATGCGCGGCGGTAGCCAGATCCGGTTCTCCTCGCATAGATGGTTTGGGCAGCGTGTGCCGAGCAGTTTCGATTCTCGTAGCCCTTCAAAGAACTGCGTCAGGCTGCCGTAGGTGTGGATATGAAAGTAATCCTTCACATTCTTTATGACCAGGGGCGAGTGGTTTAGTGTTTCGCACCCCGGTGCTATTAGTTCGACGGACATGATAACCTCCTTATTCTGACGAAACTGCAATCGCCATTCCCCCGCTGCCGGTGTCTGCCCCTCCGGTGAGTCTACCCGTTTCCGGATCGCGCGTGATGGCATGCACCAGGGCCAGTCCACCGTGACTTTGAGGAAGACGCGCAGGTCACGGCGGCATCGACCGCATTGCCGCCTCCCATTAACACTTTGGCCCCTTCTTCAACAGCAGTCGGTTGAGGGGCGACAATCATACTCGACATAGAAAAGACTCCTTTTCGCACACACTCGGGCCGCCTCCGCGTGGCTTGACCCGGTTTGTATCATTGGCCCACTCTGGTTCAGCGGTGGGAGAATGTGAGTTCTGACGATTGCGGCGCAACTTACTTCACCGCCGGATATTATACTCCGTTGAAAAATCGTGTCAACAGAAATTCGGCGAGACGCAAGACCATTTCATTGTCTGTTGAGCCAATTCATCGGCTCGTAGTTCGAGTGGAGTCACGGCACTCCATGTTGGTTCGTACCTCACTACGAACCAAGTCTTCGGCGAATTAAACAGCCCTATTTTCCATCTTTAGTGCTTGCATTCTCATGGGGCGTGGAGTATAATATAGCGCAACTGCTGAATGGATTCAAACAAGCTTCGTAAGTTGTGCAAGGGGTAAAACTGAAGCATCTTCCCCGGATTTGCTGTCATTTTGTACCTCTATGCTGCTTTAGGCTTAATGAGACGTTTGCAGTTTAGATACTCTCAAGGAAAGGGGGTGCAAAACGATGGCAAGGGGCAAAGTGAAATGGTTCAGCGACCAAAAAGGTTACGGATTCTTAATCACGGACGAGGGGGAAGATGTGTTCGTACACTATTCCGCCATTGAAGGAGAAGGATTCAAGTCCCTCGAGGAGGGGCAAGAGGTCGAGTTCGAAATCGCAAAAGGACCTAAGGGATTTCAGGCACAATCGGTCATGAAGGTTTAAGGTTGGTCCGGTAAAAAATCTATCTGGTCTGAAAGTCAGACTGGAAAAGGCTCCCGAATTTTTGGGAGCTTTTTTTGTTTGTTAGGGGATTTTGCAGCACATGGCCAATTGAAGAAGTGCCGATTCAAAGGAGGCTATCTTGAGTCAACGTAAGGTACTCGTTTTATGTATCGATGCCGGTGGACATGACTACCTGGAAGCCAGCGACATTCCCAACATACGAAAGCTCGCGGAAGCCGGATTTTATAAACATGCGCACACCGTCATCCCTTCTGTCACGAATGTCAACAACGTGAGTATCGCAACAGGGACATTCCCGGAGACTCACGGTATCACAACCAACTACCATGTTGATCGGCTTACAGGGAAAGGGGAATTTGTCGAGGATAATCGCTTTCTGCTGGCGCCAACCCTGTTTGAGCGTGCGAAAACCGCCGGCTTTGCAAAGAAGACGGCGCTTCTCGTGACGAAGAAGAAACTCTTGCGGATGCTTGCCGGCGGGACAGATATTGCAATTGCTGCAGAGGACCCACCGGCTGAATACGTAGCGGAGATTGGCCCGGTTGAGGAAATCTACTCCTCAGAGATCAACTGGTGGCTGCTGCGGGCACTGCGCAAGGTTTTACGGGAACACGATCCGGAGCTCGCCTACTGCTCGACGACGGACTGGGTCCAGCACAAGTACGCCCCTGACGAGGCCCCCTCGCGGCAACACATGGCTGAACTTGACCGAATCATCGGAGAAATTGTGGCGGATGAGCCAGAGCGAGAGATTTACATCACCGCAGATCACGGCATGTTACCGAAAGTCAGTGCGCTAGATCCGGGGCGCTGGCTGACTGAACACGGTATCCCGTCAAGTGCTATCCCCATCATCAAGGATCGCTATGTTGCGCATCACGGCAATTTGGGAGGGGCGGCGTATGTTTTTCTAAAGCACCACGCCGATCTCTCGAAGGCAATCGAAACGTTACGGGGTGCGCCGGCGGTCGACGAAGTTTACGCCTCAGACGAAGCCGCGAGTCAATTTGGATTGCACCTGGATCGAATTGGAGACATCTTTGTGCTCGCAGATCGAAATACAGTTTTTGGCGAACTCACCGCAACTGAAGCTCCTGTTGCTATCCGATCGCACGGCTCGCGGTATGAAAGTGATGTGCCGGTCATCGGTTATAACAGCCCCTGGTCGGCTGACGATTTTGCATACAATCTTGATGTGGGGCGCTTGTTTCTGCAGAGTATCACGTAGCGTGTCGATCCAGTGTTCCTGGTACTTCTGTCCCCATAGGCTTTCTGCTTGATAACCACTATCATATATGTTATAAATGTTACTAGCGCCATCGAACAGAGTCCTCTATACAGCGTGCAGAGTCTAATCCATAAACGCGATTTCTCACCGATGAACTATCGAAAGCCGGTCTGCTTACAACTCACGCCCACCTGCGTTCGCGCGGTTGTACCGCAATCCTATCAACGGAGCCAGGAAGACGCCATTTCAGGCGAAAAACCTATCCCTGGTGCTTCATACGGCACCGATCTGTTTCATCATTCCGCGCTCGCCCAAACGGTCCGCGATCTTTTCAATGAATTATCGTTACGGACCAAAAAGGTACTCCTGTCGGTGCCGGGACACGGAATTCTTCTCAAACGGATCCAAATTCCTGCCTTTGGGAACGCGAGTATGGAGATGCTCGATCAGGCGCTGGAGCACGAACTCCCCAATCACATCGCTGTCCCACTTGATCAGGCGGCTTATGATAAGGTGCTGATGCGCCAAACGGAGGATACGAATTATCTGCTGATGGCCTGGATGCGCAAGGAGCCATTGGTGTCGCTCATCTCTCAGTTGGAGGCCATCAGCGTTGAGCCTGTGTATGTGATGCCTTCGTCGTTGGTGCTGGCGAGTCAGTTGTTGAATGAAGACCCTTCTCAACGGATCTGCGGCATCCATATCGACGGAGACCAACTCGATCTTGTGGTCGTCGAAGATGGACAGGTGTTGGGAGGCCGAAGCCTCTCGATGAGTCAACTTCCAAACCCAACTGCCCTCTGGCGCGCGCTCAGACAAAGCCTTGCTGCCATGCCGAATCCGAACCAAGCTGAGTTCGGACGCATCATCCTGTTTCAAACGACCTCGCACGTGGAGACCGAAGGCGCCCCTCTGACGCCGGATCAGATGGAACAGGAACTGAATCTGCCGCATTGTGACGTCAGAGAATCTACGGACGAATGGGCTTCTGCCCTGCTGAGATGCTATCTCAATCGCGGCGGGCCTTCTCCGGATGGCAGCGGGGGAATCCACCTCAACCTGCTCACGCCGATTCTCAATCAAAGGGCGCATGCGAAGAAACAGCGTCAGAAGCAACAGATCAAGCGTTTGATTCCCTTTGCGGCGATGCTTTGCCTTCTTGCCGCGAATGTGGGAATGTGGGACATCGTTGAATCGACGCGCTCACGTGTTGATGCACTGCACCACGACCTTTCTGTCGCCAAGAAGAAAGAGCGTCAGATTCGGGGATTACGTGAGAAGCGGGAGACGCTTCAGAAGCAGGTTACAGCGCTGGCTTGGGGCAAACGCCGTTTTTGGCCGTTAGCGGATCGCCTGGTGCAGGTTGCCGAGTCGATTCCCAAATCGGTACGACTGACGCAGATTAAGACGCTCGAAGCGCCGCGTGGAAGTCAAGCGCGGAAGGATTTTGACGCCCGTGAGACGTTCATATTGGCCGGACTTGCGAAGGCGCAAGAAGAGATCGATGCGTTCCGGATTGCCCTGGCAACACACGGGGATTTTCATGCGGTGAGACAGATTCAGACGGAGCAGATCACGGTTAAAGGGGAAAAGTGGTTGACATTTGCGCTATCCCTGAAGAGTCTGGTGGAACTTCCTGATGCGATAGAGACAAGGGGTTAAAATGGTACGCACACCTTTTCTGTGGGGAATTGTCATGATACTGTGCATCGCACTCGCTGTGCAGGGGGGAATGTGGCGAAATCTCCGCGAAGAAAAAAATAGCTTGTCCCCCAAAGCGGCGCCTCCAGCCACGCAAGCGTATCAGCGCTTGGCTACGCAGATTGCGAATAGCCGGAAAAAGTTGGAGCCGTTAGAACGTTCTACACTGTGGGGAACGCCACACCAAATCGTGCCCATACTTGCAAAAATCACCAGCCGCATCCCATCTATACAGCTCGTTGGCGTCGAGGAACTTCCGCCGAAGCTGAGAAGCGGTTATCAGTCCTTTCCACAGCGGCTCAAGTTTTCGGGTGATTATCGAGGCTTTTCGGAGTTATTAACAGTTGTGGAAGGAATTCAGCCTGCTGTCCGGATTGATGAGGTGCGAATCTATGAGCGGCAGCGGTATCCAGAAACGTTATGGATGAGCCTCACTGTCGCGCCAATGCAACGAGAGGACGCCGATGACAGGGCAACAGAGATTGAAATCCCGCCCCGCTCTCCTGTGGAGGTGCGTCGAAATCCGTTCGAATTCTGGAAAGACAATGACGCAGCGCCCCGAACTATTGTCCAAAGCGATGCTACGGCGCCTGAGCTTCCTTTGCCGATGCTGACAGGTATTCTCTGGAACGAACAAAAGCCAATTGCTGTCTTCACCGATCACCGCCGACGTTCCCGGTTAGCCCATGTGGATGAAGTCGTTGCTGGGGCGACGGTGACCGAGATTCAGCCGCAATATGTCGTGCTCAAACGTGATGGAATCGAACATCAACTCTCACTTCTGGAAGAAAGAACGAACATCACAAGCGATGATTTCTCCCGTGCTCCTGAGCCCGCAACGCCGCGCAAACCCGCTGTCAATCAAGGCCGCACTAACCCAACACGGACCACGCCCAACCAACGATAAGACAACGCAATCGCCCTCCGGCTTCTCGGACACGGCCACCAAGGTAGGGGCCGGGCAAGCCGTTTTCCATACGCATCAGGTTAAGCGACAAATTGTGGGATTTCCACGGATACCGACCGTTTCAGTCCTGAGCCCTTCGAAGCTCAGAGCCTGCCCTGCCTGTCGCGCCTGTGCCGCCTGTCGCGCCTGTGCCGAGCTTCGAGGTAAGCTTCGAGGAGCTTGCCCCGCCTGTGCCGCCTGTGCCGAGCTTCGAGGTAAGCTTCGAGGT
>JAPUIP010000868.1 GCA_027296925.1 Candidatus Poribacteria bacterium
AGATACCGCGGGCATTGAATACCTCCCGGATGCTGTCTTGATGTTCGACGTCAAAGAGGGCTCGATCCGCCGCTAACAGCGCGGTTAACCCCTTTTGAAAATTGGCGCTTCCATCTCTCGGGAGAAAGGAGAGGGAGTCGAAAATGATCCGATCCGCATCACGCGCCCCGATCCGCTCCCGCAATGACCAGAGCCCGCCGCCCCAGATTAAGCCGGTGAAGTGTACCTCAGTCCGACTCGTACCTGGCAAAAATATCTCGTCCGGGAAACGATTGTCGTTATCGAGATTCCTCAACCCGCGCAGATTACTTACCGACCACTCCCCTAGATCCGGGTCATCGAAGAATGAGCACGGAAAGTAATCCGCGTAGGCTTCGTTCATTGCTCCTCCGAAGTCATCCTGCCGAATCCCAAGTCGGGTAATCCGATTCACGACGCCATGGGTGTACTCGTGATATAGTATATCCGCATCCCGCGCCAGATTGTTCAAACCGCCGCTTGCGGTGCCCGTTCCCTCACCAATGCCAAGGCTTTGCGTTATCGGGGAGAAAAAGGCGTTGTTCAGCGGAGAGCTCAGAACTCTATCGTTCCGTGGATTGATGTTCGGGTGGCGGACAATTACTCGAAACGGTTCATCCCGACCGGTAAAATTGAAACGCCCTTTGAAGTAATCGTGGATGCGATCAATATGAAAATAGACGTTGGCTTCATCGAATAAGCGGGGCTCGGTGGCCGGATCATACCGGAAATCGTTCTGTTGTGAAAAGGCGTTGTTCGCAAGCGCCACTCTGAATTCGGGACCTTTGACAAGCACTCCGGGCGGGCCATCATAGACCAACACATTGACAAAATCCCCTTTGAGAAAACCGGAGCCATCGAGGCTGTCGAGAGGACGCTCGCGAGGCGGTCCCGTCGTAATCGGATTCTCTTCGTAAATTCTCGCCTGACCGTTGACGTGCATCAAGAGATCGACCTGCTGCAGCACTTCGCCCGTGTGCGCATCAATTAAAAACTCCCAATCCCCCAACGGCGCGCCGGTAGGCAATTGTACCTGGTAAGCAAGGTGATAGGTGCCGGCATCGGCCGCGTAAATGTAAAGCCCCGTTTTGGAGTCGCCTCGCAGCCACACCGGCGAAATTCCGCGTAACTGCTGCATCGCGATCTCCATCGCCGCGGACTCGCTAAGCGAGGGTTGTGGTGGCAGATTGCGGAATGCCGAAGGCGGATGATACGTCCCTGTGTACATCACCACACGCCCATCCTGGATGTGAACGGTGATAACGCCAAGATAAACGGGGATGCCTTGATAAACCTGTTGAAAGTGGACGTGTTCAGCAGCCTGACTCCGCATCACTTCGACCAGTTCGAGATCGGGGATGCCCCCGTCTGGCAAAAGAAGATTCTGGTGCTCCCTCAAGAAAACCCGCGCAATTTGCACCGCCGAGCCCGAGCGCCGTTCCGATTGCAAGTTGGAAATGAGATGAGGCAAACCGGTACCTTCGTGGAGAACGATCTGTGCGTTCGGGTATTTTGTCTGGAATTCGACGAGTGGATCGTCCGGATTGATGGGACGTTTTGAAGCAAGGCTTCGATTACTTTGGATGGACGAGTTAATTTGCCGCTGAGAAGAGAGATTTGGCGCGCTCGACTTCGGGACAAGATAGGAGCCAGGGGGAGGTGAGAATTGAGATTTCGGGGCGGATTGTTGCGCGAGGATCGGGGCGGAAAAGACAAGCAAACCGATCGTTAGCAGTGACCAGCAAATAGATCTGCGCATATCTTATTCTCCGTGTTTGAGGTTGATGATTTGCGTTTTTTCTGTTGACCGGAGCTGCGTATATGTGTTAGGATGAGACTCGGTTAGCGGAGCAAACTGATAATAGCTTACCGATATTTCCTGGAAATTGCAACGGTAATTTTCACGGGTGCCGCATAAGCCCTCGGAATATTGGCAATAAAGTATCTTCTACATGGCCTCATACATCCTACTTGTAACGGTTTATTCTTTCCTCCTCTTAGAGATTTTACTCATCATCAAATCATCTCTATACACGCGCCGGGAAAGAAAAACGCAGCGCCCCAGTTATACCCCCAATGCTGCCATTATTGCGCCGCATTACGGTTGGGACGCTCAGACAGAGGAGAACGTCAAGCGGCTGCTGGATCAGGATTATGCGGGGCGGTATGAAGTGGTATTCGTCACGCACGCAACGGGGGAGTCAGGCTATGACGTTTCCTATCCGCATCTGATCAAGCTCGTTGAGCAGCACGCCAATGCGCGTGTATTATTGGCGCCGAATATCGTGGATAATTTCCTGCCACGTTCGCAGAAAGTGCAGAATCTGATGACAGCAATCTCGACGTTGTCAGATGATGTCGAAGTCATCGCCTTTGTTGATGCGGACGTAGCTATCCAGCGTGATTGGCTAACACTGCTCGCCCAGCCGCTTCAGGACAGGATTATGGGGGCAACAGTGGGCGCGCGATTTTATTGTCCCCACACCCTCAATACCGCGTCGCTGGTCGAGGCAATTTGGGTGAATTTCCAGATGGCGTTCCAGGGCGATAACCCGCTCGCGATGGTTTGGGGTGGTTCCAATGCGATTCGCCGCGAAACCTTTGAAGCCGGCAAAGTTCTCCAACGTTGGGAAAACGCGCCGATTGAAGATCACAACCTGACTCATGCCGTGCGGTCTCTCAAGCTTAAAGTGCATTTTGTGCCGGATTGCATTGCAATCACGCATACTGAAAACCGGACGTGGAAGCAGGTCATGGAGTTTACCAATCGGCAGATGGTGTGGACCTTCTGGATGGGACTGAAAGCGCAGTGGGCAATCAGCCTGTTGATGTTTCTGCCAAAAGCCTGCCTGGTGCTTGGCTCAATTCCACTTGCGTTCTATTTTAATCATCTATTTCCTGTCCTGCTCGTTCCATTCATCGAAATACAAAGCTATCGGCTCTTCACCCTGAATCTACCCCGTTGGCTGAGAGATATGCCTAAGGTGCGCGAGACTATTCGGATCGCTTCACTTGTTACGCCAATATCGATGTGTGTCGCTGGGCTGAACGCGGTATACGTGCTTTTTCAGAACAAGATTGTGTGGGGCGGGGTTCGGTACGAAATTCTCTCTGCGACGACGTGTCGAGTTCTGGGGCGGGTTACTCAACATCGAAAAGGGAAAACGTGATCGATTCATAGTTATTTGGATCCCGAACCTATTTTTATAATTCCTGTATATGGTCAAGAAGATGGTTTACATAGACTTACTTTCACGGCTGGTTAACCCCGGCATCGCACCTTACGCTGGTGTAAACTCTCATATTGACCAACACAATTCTTCTATAATTCCCAGTGAAAGATTTTAGAAAGGAAGGAAGATTGATGGCAATTCGAAGTCGAATTTCACCGCGATTCTTCGTTAATGAACTTACAACGGCAATGTCAGATGATTGGGCAACGTCTTACGCGCTGATGCGGTATCAGGTGACAAAGGAGAGTTTTAACTG
>JAPUIP010000869.1 GCA_027296925.1 Candidatus Poribacteria bacterium
GCAGGTGAACTGATCGTCAATTCGGAATCGGGAATTAGCGGCAAGGCATCCTCATCCATACTTTCGATAAACTCTCCTAAACTGACCACATAGGCATCGAGGTGAATTCCGGGGCCATCAAATTCGATGGAAAACTCATAATCACTCAACGGAACGGTAATGTTGTCTGAATTGTTCACCTCCACATAGACGGAGTTCAGGTCTGCATACAGCCCATCCGGCGCGGCGGATTCAACAATGACAGTTGCACCGGCAAGAGGCCCCTCCGGAATCGTCTCCCCAAGAAAGTCATTTGGTCCAATCCAGCGACCAACCGGCTGCAACGCTCCATCCCAGTCAAGCGGTGCCAGGAGTCTCACGCTTAACGTCTCTCCGATTTCATACCACACTTGGACCGCCAGAAACGAACGGTTGAGGCTGGATTTCATGCGAATCCGGGGAAATTTGTCATCTTCCGGTGCCGGTAGTGTGCCGCCTAAATGGATCGGCGTTCCCCCCGAATTTCCCGCGGCAACGACAATCGCGTTCCCCGTGGGATTGTTCTCACTCAATCGATCTAGCGCCTCATCCAGGAGATCTCGGCCATCGTGGGGTCCAAATTGACTTCCTAAGCTGAGGTTGATGACTGCCGGTTTATTCAACCGCTTCGCAATATCGAGAATATAGGCGACGCCATCCGCAACGGCATCGTCGAAGAATAGCGTTTTCACAACAACCAGGTCCGCCTCTGGCGCAACGCCGACAAATCGGGGGGCGGACTGTTCACGCCCGGTTCCGCTTCCGTTTCCTGCGGCAATGCTGGCAACGTGTGTGCCATGCCCGTCGACATCCTTTGTACGGGACAATCCTCTGTCAATCTGCGATTGTGTCCATTCCGTGCCGTAGGCGAATGGGCTTGAAAATGGCCCCGGCACATCAATCGTTTGATCCCAGATTGCCAAAACACGCGACGTCCCATCAGGGTTTCTGAAGTCCGGGTGCTCGAGATCAAGCCCCGTATCGACGATTCCGACAACAACCCCTTTCCCGGTGTACGATGGGTTGCTGCTCCACACTGCATCTGCTCCGGTCGCTGGAACACTTTTATCCAGCATCGGCGCCATGGGTGAAACCGGGTGTGCGGCGCGGATATATCGCACGTCTGGCAGCTTGGCTACCCGCAACAGTTTGCCGACGGGAATATCCGCAGTCACCAAATCTCCGACGACAGTACGGATATGAACTCCTTGCGATCTCAGAAATCCGGGATTTCCTGTCACACGCATGAACGTCCGCACCGCAGGGGCGCCGAGACGTCTATGGATGAGCCCTTCCAACGCCGAGAGATTGTCTTGCCGACCGTAAAGTAGGGACCGGATCACGGGGCAGACGTTGGACGGCTCTTGCTTTGAGGAGCTTCCTAAAGAGGGTTGGGTTGGTATGAGCAGGAGAATTACAAACAGCCATAACCCAGTGATGCGGACCACGCTAAGCTGCATTCGGTTAACCTTTGCTTATCGAAACTGATGTCATTCCGATAAGTCAGTATAGATGCTGAGGTCGATACGCCGATCTTCCCGGTTGAAATCTCACTTTACCCTTACTACGGCGAACCTGATTCAGGCGCTGCTCGATCGCAGCAATGACAGTATCCAACACTTTGATGCGCGCGTTCCGCTTACAATTAGACTCGACGATGATCCACGGAGCGACGGGGGTGCTGGTGCGGAACAGCATCTCCTCAACAACGGTTTTGTAGGCATCCCATTTCTCGCGATTTCGCCAGTCTTCATCGGTAATCTTCCACTGTTTATGGGGGATACGCTGACGTTCGCGGAAGCGGCGGAGTTGTTCGTCGGGATGGATATGTAGCCAGAATTTTAGCAGCACCGTGCCGGAGTGGCTCAGGTGTTTCTCCATTTCGTTAATCTCGCGGTAAGCCCGTTGCCATTCCAGTTTGCTACAGAACCCCTCAAGCCGCTCAACGAGCACACGACCATACCACGAACGGTCGAAAATGGTGATATGTCCAGCCTTCGGAATTCGGGTCCAGAATCGCCAGAGATAATGGTGCGCTTTCTCGATGTCGTTGGGCGCCGCAACTGACACGACTTCGTACCCACGCGGGTCAAGCCTCTGAGTCAGCCGACGGATATTGCCGCCTTTGCCGGCAGCATCCCAGCCTTCGAAAACAATGACCACGGGAACACGATGGACATAAATCTCGTGTTCCAGTTGTCGCAGCCGTTTCTGTTTGCGCTTGAGTTGCTTCCGATAGGCTGGACGCTTCATTTCTCGGGTCAGATCAACTTTGTCTAGAATAGACATATGCAGTGACTCATCCAGGGTAGCCGTCTCTGTTTTTCGTGATGGAGGCGCCGCCCGTTCTATGTCAGCGATATAGTTTTCCAGGGTGTTGACGACGACGCTAAGGATCTTGAGCGAGGCAAAGCGCCGATCGTGCGCTTCAATGATCGTCCAGGGCGCGAAATCCGAATCGGTTTGTGCCAGCATATCTTCAATCACAGTCCGATATCGGTCGTATTGCTTGTGGCGCTTGATGTCTACTTGGGTGACGCGCCAGGCAGTGAGAGTCTGCTTCCGCAGCTTATCAAATCGGTGTTTCTGCTCCGCTTTGGTGATGTGCAGGAAAAACTTGATGATGATATTCCCATCGTCGGCGAGTTGACGCTCAAAAGATATGATGTCCTGATATGCCAGTGGCAAATCTTCCGGTTTGATAATGCCGTCAGCCCAATCGTAGAGTATCCGGCGGTACCAACATCGATCGAAAATGGTAATGCGTCCACGGGCAGGCGTTTTGATCCAGAAGCGCCAGAGGAACGGACGCAAGGCTTCCTCGTCGTTGGGCGGTAGGGCGCTGTGCACATCAAATCCGCGTGGGTCGAGCGGCAGGATTAATTCATTAATCATCCTGCCTTTACCCGCAGCGTGCCAGCCCTCAAAAATGATGATGACGGGGATGTTGAGATCTATCGCCCGGCGTTGCAGCGCCGCGAGTTTTAATTCGAGTCTATCCTTGGTTCTTTTGTATTCTGCCTTGCCAACTTTGCGCGACAGGTCAATATTTTCCAGCATCGCAAGATCCTCCTGTCTTCCGATTCTCCGTCCCCATTCCTCCAGCTTGACCGCTGTCGATGTCGTTTACGCTGTATCAGTACGGCAGGTGTCAGTGATGTTTCCAATTCACTTTTTGTGAACTCGGGATTATGCGTTCGTACCATTCGGGTGGGATAATCGTACGGTCATCAGCCGTGCACATCAATTCACGCAAGGCTTCGTCAAAAAGAAACCATCGCCTTGATGACGCCGGACGCCGGTTCTAACCAGAGTGGAAACGCCCCAATCATCTCATCGGCTGGCACACTATGGGTGATCCACGGCGTTGTGTCAATCTGCCCGGTCTCCATCAACGTAATGATTCGGGCGAAGTCCGCCGGAGTGGAGATGCGGGTGCTCAGCAGGGTCAGTTCCCGTCGATGAAAGTCCGGATCGTGGAAGGTGATGTCCGCTTGAACGAGACCGACGAGAACCAATCGCCCGCCGTGTGCAACGTAGGAAAACGCTTGCTCCATCGAAGTGAGGTTGCCGGTTGCATCGAAGACCGTCGTGGGGAGATTGCCCGCCGTCATTGCATTCAGCCGGTCGAGGGGGACTTCTTCCTGTGCATTAATCGTATATTCAATGTTGAATTGGCGACGACAAAAATCCAGACGGGCCGCGTTTATGTCCATCACAATGACGTTGGCGCCCGCGATGAGGGCCAATTGGGTGACCGAGAGTCCGATGGGCCCGGCGCCTACCACGAGCACAAATTCGTCGGGCACAACTCCGGCGCGATCAACGGCGTGCGCACCGATTCCCAATGTCTCGACCAAAGCGAGTTGCTCCAAAGCGAGTTGATTGGACTTATGAAGCTTGGTGATCGGAACTGTGATGTATTCCCGCATGCCACCATCGGTATGGACGCCGAGAACCTGCAGGCTGACACAACAGTTCGGTTTCCCTCGCGTGCAGGCGATACACTCGCCACAGTTGAGATATGGCTCGACGGCGCACCGATCACCGACTTGTATCCCGGCTTCATTTGGAGGAACATCCACGATTTCCACACCCAGCTCATGTCCGAGAATGCGGGGGTAGCTGAAAAACGGCTGTTTGCCGCGATAGGCATGGAGATCTGTGCCGCAGATGCCCACGCGGTGAATGCGGACAAGCGCCTGATCGTTGGGTAACGTTTCTGGCGCCGCTGTCTCGGTCAGCAAAAAGTGACCTGGTTTCTCAAGGACTATTGTTTGCATAAGGCTCTGTTATACGAGTTTTGCCAAGCTTGTCGTGGCTGGCGCTTTGATCTTAGTTTGACTTTGTCACATTTCACGGAGAGCCAGCGACTCGCGGGTTTGATGGGATTGGATGGCCGTTGATGAAACGGGCCCCGATGGATCCGGATGCAGACACTGGCAGTGCTCGTCCGAGAATCGGACCCGCTTTGCTTCGATTGACAAGCGAATGTGACAACGCCAAGTTAGGATGACATGATATGCGGGGTTCGGACTTTTTCTATCCGCAAGGCGACTCAATCAGAGGTTAGACCAGACCGTTAGCAACAGTTACAAATCCTCCGCCGCCTCCTCATCATCCTCCCTCACGTGAGGCGTTGGATCACTGCCCGGCGCGGGGATTTCGGGTAGGGGGAGTGGCTTCATCTCAAAATCGAAATTGGACTGCATTTCCCCTGACTTAACATGGGCTTTGGTTGTTATTGTATCGTATGCACTGCCTCTGACGACCCGTACGTTGAGATCACCGGCCGGAACGCTCGGCAGGACATACTTCCCCTCCCGGTCTGAATATACCCGCCGAAGCCGGAACCATCTCGTTGAAACCTCTATCCTCGCCCCTGAAATCGGCGTTTGGTCTTCAGCGTCTCGGATAACACCAGCGATCGAGCCGTGTGGGAAGATATCTACCCAGCCGGCTCGCACTTGAGCAGATATACTCTCGCCGTTTGGCGACAAGAGCCTGAGATTTTCTACGCTCAGGGTGCTGCTTCCCGACTTTTGCGTCTTGAAAGTCACAATGGCTAAAATCCCCGTGTTTCCTTCAACGCCGCTGTTTGCGTCTCGACGGCACTGAAGATTCGTAATAACGCCTTTTTCATAATCGACTTGAGGCTCCGTCCACGTCGTCGCATCGGCACCGTCGCGGCTTAAAAAGGGGCCCTCTTCGGCACGCATGAGCTCTAAAATATCAGGATCGAACTTCAGGTCAAAGGTAAAGTGGTGGAGCGCCACGTCAAGACAGACCGATATGTTTATGGCAAACTGATCGCCCGGGTTGACAATTTTGGTATCCAGGGCAATCGCATTGGTGGGAATGAAGCTATCCGGCAGCGAAACGCTTGCGATCTGGGCGGACCCAACCATAACGCCATCATTCCCATGTTTAGAGCTGAGTGTCATATTCATCGTTGCTTGAATTTCTTGCCCCGTTCGAGCGACGTTCCAAATGCGGATTTCGTCGAGCATACCGGGCCAATATTGGCTCCAGTGATTCCCAATTTGAACCGGCGACGGACTCGACGCAATCGCGCCGGGCCAATCCTGCTCTGCCTCTAAATTCCCGTTGATGTATGCTTTCTGTTTTTGTCCATCATAGACGCAAGCGATATGAAACCACTCATCTTTTGGGGCTGAAAAGCGGAGCATATTGTCTTCCCGGCCATCGCGGGAAACGAAGAACCCATCGCTGTGAATATCCCAGGCCCATGGATCTCCTGAGTATTTGGATGCCCAGGCCTGACTGTTGCTTGTCTCCGCGTCCCTTTGAAAGACCCACCCCTCAATCGTAATTGCTTCAGTAATGTCAAGACTGTCAGAGTGGGAGACTTCGATATAATCTCCACCGCCGTCTAAACTTAATACGCGATTCACAGCAAGGGTTGGAGGCGTTGCAACGCAAAGGGTTACCATTAAAAGACTCAGTATTATCAATGTGAACTTCATATTTCACTCCCCCCTATATTTATGCCAAGTTGTGAGTGAGACATGCCCGACCCGCCGCTAACCGGCCTGCAATAACTGAATGTGGCAACCCAGGTGGTCTGCCAGGAGCTGATGATGCAGTGCCGGATTTGCGGCAAGCGTTTCCAGAATTGCGTCTTTGAACGAGCGACCTTCCGGCGTTGTGCCAAAGGTCAGCACCGATCCAAAGGTGACGTGAAGCAACTGACGGCCATCGGGGAGATCTAGAAATTCCCGTTCCCGGTTTGACTCACTCAGCGTCGCCGGATCTTTCAAGCGTGACCGTTCAGCGGAAATGTGGTACGACACTCGATCTTCACCAAAACGTTCATCCGCAAATGTCGTGAAATTTGCGGATGAACCATTTTTCCTTCGCCTGAATACCCAATTCTTTCAAAGCCGATATTCAGTGCTGAATTCGATTGTATCACAGATTCGGAAGGAGCGTCAACGCTTTTTCCCTTCGCATAGAAATCTGCAATCAAGCAAATAAGCCCCTAACTAATTTTCAAAAAGAAACTATCTTGACTTTGTCAATGGTAGCATTGATGCGGGTTTTTCCAATCTTCCCCTCGAAGCTCCCCTCGAAGCTCCCCTCAAAGTTCGGGACAGGCGGGACAGGCAATCTCCAATCGAAGATTAGTTGTTGGATCTACGAGGTCTTTATTCATGAAGGCTGCCTCCTCGGGTATGCGATGTTGGGATGGTTGAGAGGCAGACCTTGTAAACCTGTATTGTCTAGTCGATGAATGCATAAGTTGTCAAGCGAAGCGGCGAGCATGATGTCACGGTTCGTACCGGCAAAGGCAACGTCTGTCGGTCCGCGAAGCGCCTCACCCATCCAATCATCGACGAACAACTCAAGCCGTCGGCTCTCCAGGTCAAAGACATAGATCGCATCAGGACGGTGACAGGCGATCCACAGCCGCCCCTCCATATCGAACGCGATGCCGTCGGGGATGTGGCGGGGCATGTGGACGACACGCTCGAAAGCGCCGGCAGAACCATCCGCGTTGATGGCGATGCGGGCGATGGCGTTACCAAAGGTCTCCACAAAGTAGAGGTGCCGCTCGTCGGCGTTCAGTGCAATGGCGTTGGGTGTATCCACCGGTTCGTCATACCACAGCGTCGCCTCACCGCCGCCGGGTTGAATCTTGTAGATGTGGCCGTTAATCTCGCCGGACCAATCGCCGCTATCCGAAAGGTACATATTTCCCTGCCGATCGAAGGCGGGGTAGTTGGTGCAAATGAATGGTTGGCCGCTAGGCCCCGTGGCATAGGT
>JAPUIP010000087.1 GCA_027296925.1 Candidatus Poribacteria bacterium
CGGCATCCGCCGACGGTGGATGGATCGCTTTTTTATTTGGCGTGGGGAATTCAGATCCTCGGCTTTGCAATCGCATTTGCTCTACCTCTCGGTTTTCGTTTAATTTACCTGACAGCGATGAGCATGTCTATTGCTTACTCCCACCCAGCCATCCGCCTCAAGGGGCACCCCCATGGGAGTGTGTGTGTCGTTGCCATTGGACAGGGCTGGTTGACATATTGGGCCGGCTGGATCGCGGGCGAGACCGCCCCTCTTTCGATCTTCACCCGCAAAGGGACTTTGGGGGGACTCGCGGTAACGATTATCACCATTGGGCTCTATCCGCTCACACAAATCTACCAGATCGAGAGCGATCGCGCGAAAGGGGATCAAACACTCGCCGTTTCGCTCGGCACACAGAAATCTTTTCGGTTTGCGCTGATAGGTATCGCACTTGCGGGGGCCTGTATGGTCTCCCTGTTTTGGCTCTATTTTCGCCGGCTCGAAGGACTGGTCCTGATCTGTTATTTTGTTGGTCTGTGGCTGAGCATTTATCGGTGGAGGCGCCGCTTCCCATCAATGAATCAGATGGATAACTACAACATGGTCATGCGACTGAATTTAGTCAATTCGGCATGCTTTACCATTTATCTCGCCCTCCATTTCCTCCATATTTTGTAAGCTGTTCAAAGATCTGTTATTGCTCAACACATCATTTTCTATGCCTTACACAGTAATGCAAGCTATCGGGACGGCAGTCCCCCAATATCGGTACCGCCAAACGGACATCGCTCAGTTTATGAAAGACGCACTGGGGGCGGACGCCGCACTTTCCCGGCGGATTGACTATCTCTACCGTCGGTCACAGATCGGCACGCGCCATAGCTGCATTCCCATTGAATTCTATCTGACCGGATTAGAGCCCCAATCCTTTCCAACGACACAGGATCGGATGGCACAATACCAAACGGAGGCGCTTCCGTTGTGCAAAGCGGCGATTGCGGATGCGCTGAATCAGCCTCATGCCCCTGATCTCGCAGAAGTGACTCACCTCGTTGTTGTCAGTTGTACCGGATTCTATGCACCGGGGTTGGATATCCACCTTGTCCAAGCGCTTGGCCTTTCGCCGGACGTTCAGCGCACCGTGATCGGATTTATGGGATGCTACGCCGCCTTTAACGGCATTCGCCTGGCGGATGCTATCTGCCGATCTGACCCCGATGCGACGGTATTGCTGGTTTGCGTTGAGCTTTGCTCGCTCCACTTCCAGCGTAGCCCGGCTCCGGAGCACTTGATTGCCAACTGCATTTTTGCTGACGGTGCCGCTGCCGTTTTTTTTCAGTGTCAATCGCCACTAGCGCCGACACCGGATTGCTTTCTCGTCAAGCATAGCTTAAGTTGGCTGGACAACGACTCATTAGATGAGATGACGTGGACAATCGGGAACACAGGATTTGAAATGTACATCTCGCCCACCATCGCCAAGATTCTGGATGTCAATCTACCGGATTTTATTCAACGGCTTCTCAAGCCGAGCGGTTTGGGCAAGGGGACCATTGACTTCTGGGCTGTCCATTCCGGGGGGCGATCTATCCTGGATACTGTCCAAGTGAGATTGGATCTCCCGGCGTACAAGCTTGAGGACTCGCGCACCGTGCTGCATGATTACGGCAATATGTCCTCCCCGTCAGTGCTGTTTGTTCTCAAACGACTGCTTGAGCGTTCGCTGCATAGCGCAGATTTTCGGCATTGCGTCGCGATGGCTTTTGGCCCCGGCTTGACACTGGAGGGATGCCTGTTTGAAGCCATCCGATAACAGTGGTGATTGCAAGTTCAAACCTCAAAAAAAATGGAGCTATTGATTGCGGACTCAGTCTCTGTTATAATTTGGACTGGCATTGAAGCGGATGAGGTGCAGACCTATCCTGCGATTCGTGAGATTAATCATCAGCTTTGAAGTCCACACTGGAGTATAGAGATGAATTCATACGTCGTCGGTATCGACATCGGAGGGACGAAACTTGCCGCTGTCGTTGCGGACAAAAACGGAAACATCCTGCAGAAGGTACGGAAGCCAACGGAGGCTGAAAAGGGTTATCAATACGCAGTGCAACTTCTGCTGGAAATGGTCGATCAGGGCATCCATCGGGCGGGCTTGAAACGAGAATCTATCTCCGGGATTGGCGTCAGTTGCGGTGGGCCGCTGGACACGAAAACGGGCGTTGTCTATTCTCCGCCGAATCTTCCCGGTTGGGACGCTGTGCCGCTGAAAGCATTGATCGAGGCGGAGTTTCATATCCACACCGTCATCGAAAACGACGCCAATGCAAGTGCGCTTGCGGAATGGCGGTTCGGTGGTGGTCGTGGCTATAATTACGTCCTCTACATGACGATGAGCACCGGCATCGGCGGCGGCATTGTTGCGAATGGACAGATCTATCACGGTGCAAATGACAGCGCCGGAGAGGTCGGGCACCAAATTCTGCTTCCCAACGGTCCCCTTTGTGGCTGTGGCAAGCGCGGGTGTTTGGAGGCATTGTGCTCCGGCCCTTCCATTGCGCGTCGCGCACAAGCCGCGATCCGGAAACAGCCGAATACGCACATCCTCGATTTCACGGATGGAAGCATTGATCACGTCAAGTCGGAGCATGTGCTCCAAGCTGCACGAAACGGGGATGCACTCGCCATCTCCTTGATGGACGAAACGGCATACTACATGGGCTGGGGCATCGCAAACCTTGTCAACATCTTGAATCCCGAAATCGTTCTCATTGGCACAATCGCGGTTGCTGCCGGCGATCTCCTGTTGAATCCAATCCGCCGAACCGTAGCGGATATGGCGATGCAACGACCGGCAGAATTGGTCCAGATTATGCCCGCGCAGTTGGGCGACGCCGTGGGCGATCTCGCTGCAGTTTCATTGGTGATTGGAAATTAAAGAGGAGATGAAACCGTGCCCGCTGTTATCGAGCCGCGCGAAGCATATCTCTTCCAGGGGAAAAATGGTCTCGAAACGTGTATTCTCCTCTCCGAAGATTATGCCAGCATGTTTGCGAAGAGGAAACTTATGGAACGGGATAAGGTCAAAGAAATCCTTCGACGGTTGAATGCGGAAGAAATACCTTATGCCATCATCGGTGGGATGGCGTTGGCACACTACTGTCCGCCTCGCACCACGCAGGATCTAGATCTCATCGTGTTAGCGGAAGATGCCGGAAAAGTGCGCCAGATTTTTCAGCCTTATTACCGAAGTGGAACCGCGATTGTTGGTGTTTACGATTACCAGGGAACGCGGT
>JAPUIP010000870.1 GCA_027296925.1 Candidatus Poribacteria bacterium
GGGGTTTGAAGAGGCGAGGGGAATTTTGGCGGGGCTATCTGGCTTTACGCCAGAAATCGAAAAAACGGTTAATGAAACCTATCAGCGATTACAAGACATGCTCAGTCAATTTGAGGAAGAGCACCTGAAAGCGTTTAGCAATGTCGATGAAGAATCGCCGTAGGTTTTAACGAATGGACTGCTGTTCCCACCTCCCAAAACTCCACCAGCCCCCGAAGAGTCAGTTGAACGTCAAGGAGCAATATCGCAAACAGAATCCGAAAATGCTTAAATCTCGTTTCAAAGCGCTTGATGCGAACGGAACAAGGTACTGAACGCTAGATGCCAAAATTGGCCATCTAGCGTTTTTTTGTGCCCGCAAGAAGAAGCTGATATACGCTTGCTTGAAATGGTGGAAGATTGGGGAAATGGGCAGAGATGCTCTGAACGCTTCAGCATCAGACGCCGGCGACAATGATGCGCTCGATACCTGAATAATCTTTGATGACTTGATAATCGGTATAGGAAGGGTGGGATTTAATGAGGTCTTGAACGGCAGGGCTTTGATTATAGCCAATCTCCAGGATTAGCTTTCCGTGAAGGTTCAAAAACTTGGGTGCATCCGCGACAATCCGCCGAATGATGCTCAGTCCATCAGATCCAGCGAAGAGCGCGATTTCTGGTTCGTGCTTGCGCACATCAGGGGATAGCGTTGCCGCCTCCTCCGTACTCACGTAGGGAGGGTTGGACGCAATCCAGTCAAAACGGGGATTCGATAATTCACCCAAGGGGTCGAAAAGATCCCCCTGTAAAAATGTGAGCCGATCCGCACAGTTATGGGCGGCGGCATTCTTTTGGGCGACCTCAAGGATCTCTGTGCCAACATCCGTTGCAACCGCTTCCCAATCCGGCCGGTGATAGGCAAGGCTAATAGCGATGGCACCGCTGCCTGTCCCAATGTCAACAAACCGGCATTGGCCCTGCTGCTGCTGTAAAACCGTTTCAACCAGAACTTCCGTTTCTGGACGCGGAATCAACACATGTTGATTCACGTAAAAGTCCAGCGACAGAAATTCCTTATGGTTCGTCAGATAGCTCACAGGCATGCGCGCCGCTCGCTTTTTGATCAACGTCCGAAATTGCGAGAGTCCTTCATGGAAAACGGGCATCTCGAAGTGGAGGTAGAGTTGCAATCGGCTCTTTTGTAGAATATAGCCAAGCAACAGTTCTGCGTCCAAGCGAGGGGTGGGAATCTCGTGACGTTCAAAATATTTGGCTGTCCATTCGATGAGATCTATCACTCGCCAGGTTTTCACGACTACAAGTTCTTTAATTTCTCGGCTTGATCGGCGTCTGTCAGGGCGTCGATAAAAACATCGATGTTCCCATCTAAAACCGCCTCCAGTTGATGGACGCTCAATCCAATACGATGATCTGTTACTCGATTTTGGGGGAAGTTATACGTGCGGATTTTTTCACTGCGGTCTCCGCTGCCGATCATAGACTTGCGCGTTTCAGCGCGTTCGGCATTCTGTTCGGCTTGCATCTGTTCGAGTAGACGGGAACGCATAATCTTCAAGGCCTTGGCTCTGTTTTTATGTTGTGATTTTTCATCCTGGCAGGATACCACCAGTCCGGTGGGAAGGTGTGTGATTCGGACGGCGGAATCGGTGGTGTTGACACTCTGCCCCCCTGGCCCGGACGATCGGTACACATCAATACGCAAATCTTCCAGATCTATCGCGAGATCGACCTCCTCTGCCTCCGGCAGCACAGCGACAGTCACCGCCGACGTGTGAATCCTACCACTTGCTTCCGTCGCAGGAACGCGCTGAACGCGATGCGTGCCTCCTTCATATTTCAGTTTGCTATACACCCGATTTCCGCAGATTGAAAAGATAACTTCCTTAAAGCCCTTCAATCCTGTTGCATTCGAGCTGAGCAAATCTATTTTCCAACCGTTCTGCTCTGCGGCCCTCGAATACATACGGAAAAGCTCTGCGGCGAATAAACTCGCTTCTTCACCGCCTGTTCCAGCCCGTATCTCCATAATGACATTCTTCTCGTCGTTTGGATCTTTCGGGAGCATCAAGATCTTGAGTTGTGCTTCCATCCCTGCTCTTCGTTTGGTGAGCGTATCGAGCTCCAGTTTCGCCAACTCGACAAATTCCTCGTCTGTCTCCTCCTCAAGCAGAGCGGAGGTCTCTTCAATCTCCGTCTGCGTTTTTTGATACGACTTATACATGGAGACAATCGGCGCCAATTCAGCGTGCGACTTCGCAAGCTGTTGTAACCGTTGGTGATTCGCAATCTGCGCCGGATCGGCTAATGCCTTCTCAATTTCTAAATATTTAGATTCAATGTCTTTTAGCTTGTCAAGCATATTGACGACCACCTTCGTTGATCTGATACGTGATGCGTGGGACGAAAAACGTCATGTGTTTGGCGAAAAGACCGTGAAAGCCGGACAAAAAAACAAGCGTCTTTTTCAACGGGAATACGAACACAAGAGGCAGGCAATCCACACTTTTGTACAGATACCTGCCCCTTATCCTTAAACCGTTTAGCTGTCAGCCGTAAGACCATATCTGCGGCGGAAGCTTTCCACACGACCTGCTGTATCAACGATTTTGCTCTGCTCTCCCGTATAAAACGGGTGGCACTTTGAACAGATTTCTACCCGCACCTGAGGTTTTGTCGAAATGGTTGTATATGTTGCGCCGCATACACAATGGATGACACATTCTGTCGTCTCAGGGTGAATACCCGATTTCATGAGAACACTCACCTCCTTACGATATTTTCTTAATCCGCACATTGAAGCCGCCGGCGGCTACCATTGATACCGTGCGCGTGACGAGGACACGCTTTTCCCGTTGCGGTTCACCATCATTTCGAGGAATTCTTCATTTGTCGCGGTTTTTCCCAACTGTTCGACAAAGAGTTCCATCGATTCAGCAGTGCTCATCTGCCCCATGAATTTTCGTAATACCCATGCCTTGCTGAGTCTTTCTGGCTTCAGAAGCAGTTCCTCACGCCTCGTCTTCGATTTATTGATGTTAATGGAGGGGAAAATACGCCGATCTAGCAACGAACGTTCCAACCAAATCTCCATGTTTGCCGTGCCTTTGAACTCTTCATAAATGTGTTCATCTGCCCGACTTTCCGTTTCGACCAATACGGTGGATATAATTGTCAGACTGCCGGTTTCTTCAAACTTTCGTGCCGCGCCAAAAAACTGTCGTGGCTTGATAAAAGCGAGCGCATCCAAACCACCTGACAGTGTTTTGCCGGTGTGTGGTGCCACAACGTTACATGCTCGCGCAAGACGTGTCATGCTATCCAGCAAGATAACCACGTCTTTGCCGTATTCGACCCACCGTTTCGCCTTTTCGATGACGATCTCCGAAACCTGCACATGGCGCTCTGGGTGCTCATCGAAGGTTGAACTGATGACTTCTCCGTTAACAGATCTGGCGACATCTGTCACCTCTTCGGGACGCTCATCAATCAAGAGGACGATCACCATGACTTCCGGATGATTTGCTTCGATGCCGTGTGCAATATTTTTTAGGAGTGTGGTTTTTCCACTGTAAGGCGGCGCCACAATCAGCCCCCGCTGTCCCTTCCCGATTGGCGACATCAGATCCATGATGCGCGTTGAAAACTCTCGCGGATCATGTTCGAGTTTCAACTGCTCATACGGGTAGACGGGGGTTAAGTTATCGAAAAGAATCTTATCCTTTGCGACTTCAGGCCCCTCAGCATTTACCTTTTCAATCTTCAGTAATGCGAAATAATATTCATCTTTATCGCCCCCCTTTTTCGGCGGACGAATTTGCCCTTGCACCTCATGACCGGTGCGGAGCTCAAACTTACGAATTTGAGAAGGAGATACATAAATATCATCGGTGCTTTGCAGATAGCTATATCGAGATGACCTGAGAAAGCCGTACTTTTCAGGTAGAATCTCAAGAATTCCTTCTCCGAATAACAGGCTACTATTTTCTGCTTTGGCTTCAAGAATCTGGGCGATGAGCTCCTGTTTGCGAAGTCCACTATATCCTACGATTCCCAGCTTTCGAGCCATGACACTTAGCTCAGAGATTACCAATTCTTGGAGTTTGACAATGTCTACATTCTCCATGTTTTGTTGCTCCTCATGGCGCAATTCTGATCATCCGCAGATTGGCTGCCATTGTACCCTTAATGTCCAATCTCAAAATTGGCACAGAGTCATTTCCAATGGGTAAGCTACGGATACCCGATACGCCGGAAAAATATGATGGTAGAGGGAAACTATCGAAATGAAAGTCAGATCAGGTTATTATTTAGAGAGATATGTTTAGAGAAGAATTAGAGTTGGTTGGATTTTAAGTTAAAGGAATTACCAGAGGGTAACATCCAGAAGAGGCGTAGAACCAAAGCTTGAAGGAATAAGCAGGTTAAAACGAAGCTAATCTTCGCGGTAGAAAACTTCTGGTGGGAACTTCTTTATAACTTACGAAATTATATATTGACGCAGGAATTATACATCAGGGACTTGCGAGGCGTCAAGGTTTTTATTGTAGTCAGCGGGAAAAAGCAAGTTGCTTCGATCCAAGTTTACTTCATCGAATCAGACAATCTAAAGTATGATCTAAGCTAGCGTTCGATTTTCAACCGCTTAAACGCTTGGCGTGCTCGAATCCGTTTACGCATTACTGAAAGAATTCCAACTCTAGCGGCTGAAAGGGTTAAGCAAAATCTCGCACCTACGGAAACTCACACCAGGCACACAAGTAAGTTCCAATTCTCGATTCAGATGCGACATAAAATGCTTGGTGCCATGTTGAACAAAGCGGAAGATTTCTGTTCTATGTTTGTCTAGATTCTTCTCCCCACGGGATCCTTCGAAGCTCCCCCTCAAAGTTCGGGGCAAGCTCCTCGAAAGCTTGTCCCGAACTTTGAGGGGCTTACCTCGAAGCTCGGCACAGGCGCGACAGGCAGGACAAGTACCCTGACGGGCATTTCATGCCCTCCCTCGAAGCTCGGGATTCCATAACGGGCAGTTCCTTTCCCTTCGGTCACTTCGTTCAGCATGACGACCGTGAGCTAAAGTGGCGTT
>JAPUIP010000871.1 GCA_027296925.1 Candidatus Poribacteria bacterium
AACGCTTGGTGTGAGTTTTTCAAAAGGCTGTAGGGGCGGTGCTTGCTGCGCCCGTTGCCCGTCGTTCACAACCTATCAGGGCGGAGCAAGCACCGCCCCTACGAAATCGGTGCATCTGAATTCACACCAAGCGTTTAACAGGGGCACTGTCCAAAAATGACAAAGAGGAGTTTTCGACGATGGAAATCAAACACGACGATTATACCGTGACCTACAATCCAGAAACGGCGACAATTACCTGCTCCGGGTCGTTTCGACTCCGGGGGATTGCTGAATATGCCTCAATCACGGATTTATTCAATCAAGCCGCCGATACCAAACCGGACACTCTTACCCTCGATGTCCGCGGACTCCAATTTCTCAATAGCTCTGGGATTAATATGCTCTCAAAATTCGTCATTCAGGTGCGCAAGCATAACGCGAGTCAGATGGTGATAACGGGTAGCCGTCGAATCCCCTGGCAGACGAAAACCCTGAAGAATTTCCAACGACTGTTGCCGGCGTTACAACTGGAGCTTGAATAAGGAGTCATCAGCCATGCACATTCAAACCGAAAACTATTATGTGACTTACGACTCACAGACCGAAACGATTACCGTCTCCGGGTCGTTCCGGTTGCATACCCCGGACTATAACGCGATTGTGTCCCAGATGAACCAAGCCGCTGACACCGCCGAGAATACGCTGACCCTCGATATCCGCCGGCTGAGATTTCTCAACAGTTCCGGAATCAATATGTTCTATAAATTCGTCCGGCATGTTCGCCATTGCCCTGTCAACCAACTCGTGGTTCTAGGCAGCAATCAGGTGCCCTGGCAGCAGAAAACCTTAAAGAATTTCGAGAAGCTGTGGCCGGGGCTACAACTGGAGCTTGAATGATGCCGGAAGTCCAACGGCAAACAAAACCTTCCAGGAACGAACTGCTGACGGAATTGGCGCAATTGCGTCGGGAAGTGGCGCAGTTGCGTGAGGAAAACACGGACCTGGAAACGATGCTTCAGACGATGACCGACCACTCGGATACGGTCCAAGAAGAACTCTATGAAGAAAAAGAAGATCTGGAAGTGGTGCTGGATATAACGACTGAGCACTCCGATGAGGTGGAAGAAGAGCTGCAAATCAAGGCTGAAGACGCCTTGCGTGAGAGCGAAAGACGGCTCCGGTTAATCGTCGAGGCGACGCCGGTGCCGGTGATCATCAGCCGGCTGGCAGACGACGAGATTCTCTATGCGAATCATATGGCGGGTCCACTGGTCGGTCTGCCAACCGAGACGTTGCTCGGACGGAAAGTGATCCATTTCTTTCACGAGCCCGCAGACCGCCAATCGTTGTTGAACGCTCTGACGCGGGAAGGGGAGGTCAACAACGCCGAATTACAAATCAAGAAATCGGATGACACGCCCTTATGGGTTGAAGTGTCTTTGCGTTGCTTGATCTTCAACGATGAACCCAGTCTGCTCAGTGCCTTTCACGACATCACCGAACGCAAACGGGCATCAGAAGCGTTGCAGCAAGCGGTAGACAATCTCACTCAGATGAACGTGGCGGCAAGACGCTTTGTCCCCAGCGAATTCCTGAAATTCTTCCAGAAGCAAAGCATCGTCGATCTCCAACTCGGGGATCAGGTCAGTCAAGAGATGACCATCATGTTTTCCGACATTCGCGACTTCACAACCCTTTCCGAAACGATGACCCCCCAGGAGAATTTCAATTTTGTCAATGCTTATCTCAAGTGGGTGAGCCCCGTGATTCGAGAACACCGGGGCTTCATTATCCGGTACATGGGGGATGGCATGATGGCGGTATTTCCCACTGGCGCCGATGATGCCATCCGAGCGGGAATTGAAAAACTCAAAAGTGTCGCCGCGTTTAATCAGCGCCGAAGAAAGCAGGGTGAGCCCCCCATACGGATCGGGTTGGGGATGGATACCGGGGAGATGATGGTGGGCGTGATTGGGGAAGCGAGCCGAATGCAGCCCGATGCGTTCTCGGATCATATCAACCTGGCTGCCCGTCTCGAAAGTCTGACCAAGTTCTACCACGTTTCCTTCATCATCAGTGCCGATATGTATCACCGTTTAGTCGACCCGGGCCAATACCACATCCGTTTTCTGGATAAGGTCCAGGTCCACGGCAGAACAGAGCCCGTTGACTTGTATGAGGTATTCGACGCGGATGCCTCCGACGTGCAGGCGCTGAAACAGGAAACACAGACCGATCTGGTTGAAGCCCAGCGGCTGTATTACGCCAAACAGTTTGCCGCGGCACAGGCACAACTTTTCAACATATTACACCGTAACCCGCATGATAAAGTGGCCTGGCACTATTTGACACGGGCGACCCAGTTGTTGGACGATGAGGTATCGGAAAACTGGACCGGTGTGACGGTCATGACGGAAAAATAGCGCGAGGCCCTTTTGCTTAACACCTAAATAATAGCGAAGCAAGGTTGTGTTGATGACGTTGCAGGACTCCAGACCTCTGGGTTCATCAACTTGACATGCGGCTCAAAGGGCTGTATAATTCAAGTCGAAGGCTGTCACAGATCTTTACTTTACGCACCAGGAAGTGATGACGGAAATGTCCATTCAGTATGAAACGCATCAACAACTTCGTGATGTGCTTGAAACCGCAGTCTACCGTCTAAAGGAAGCATATCAAATTAAAACAGATGTAGTTCCACAACTGGTTGAGGAACTCTCTCAAGCGTTGTTCAACGCGGGAACTCAAAGCCAGAATGTAAGCGAGTCCCAAAATCATTACCGATATCTAGAGCCAAAGCCCTACAAAAAAACGAAACAGCTTGGGATTAAGGGGCGGAATATGACCGTCTGGAATCTGGTTGCGACAATGCGCACAGAAGAATTCAGTATCAAAGAAACGGCGGAAGGTTTCCGGCTTCCTGCCGAGGTGGTTATTGAGGCATTAGATTACTACTACAAAAACAGGTCGATGATCGAGACAGAAAATGAACAGATTGGTCGTGAACTGGGATTGATCAAGGATTGAGATTGTGAGGATGAAAATTGGCATCATGGGCGGAACTTTCAACCCCATCCACTATGCCCACCTGCTGAGTGCTGAACAGGTGCGCGACGGCTTAAGTTATGATAAGATCCTTTTCATCCCTTCCGCTCGACCGCCCCATAAAGATTTGAGGGACATCATCCATCCGGAACATCGTTATCAGATGACCTGCCTGGCCACGGCAGACAATCCCTATTTCGAGGTGTCGCGGATTGAGTTGGATCGGGTGGGACCATCTTATGCCATTCAGACCTTCAAAGAATTGCAAGCCTTCTATGGCGAGGGATGCGAACTTGCGTGGATTATGGGCGCGGATTCGCTGATCGACTTCAAGATCTGGAAGGATTTTGATGAACTCCTGGACATCTGTCACTTCATCGCCACGACCCGCCCGAACTACCGTTTTGACGAAGTGCCGCCCGAGCTTCGCAATCGCATCCAGTTTTTTTCAATTACGGCGTTTGATATTTCTGCGACGGAGATTCGCGAACGTATCCGAGCCGGGCGTTCCATTCGATACATCGTACCGAACGCCGTTGCAGCGTACATCGAACGTCATCAACTCTACAGGTAGGTGATTGCACCTTGAAACACACATGCAGCATCTGTGGAAAAGCATACGAGTTTGATTATAAACCGGGAGGGAAACTTCCGCCAAACTTCCCGTTCTGTAGCCCGCGCTGCAAGGCGATCGATCTGGGGAAATGGTTCAACGAGGAGTACAGGATTAGTATGCCACTCCCCAATGTCCAGTTGATGGACGATCAGGAGAAAGAAGCGCTTGCGCAACTTCTGCTTGATGCGGGAGAGGTTGACGAGATTATCGATGAAGAAGACGAATAATGGCCACGTCCAAAAAAACTGACCTGCTTGCACAACCGAAAGCTGTTGAGATCGAACAATATCTCAGATCCAGGCTAAAGCCCTATCGGTATGCGCATGTCCTCTCTGTTCAGGATGTCGCCATCGACCTGGCGGAAAGATATAAAGCGAATTCACAGAAAATCAACCTCGCGGCGCTCTTACACGACTGCGCCAAATGGATGAGCGATTTGGAATTGTATGAAGCGGCGGCAAGTTATGGGATTCAACTGGATGAATTTGAGCGGCAGAATCCATCACTTTTGCATGCGATTGTCAGCGCGGCGCTTGCGGCTGCGCACTTTGACGTGAGTGACCCCGAGATTCTCAGTGCCATCCGCGTGCATACGGCCGGAAGCGGTGCCATGACACTCACGGATAAGATTCTGTATGTCGCCGATTTTTCTGAACCGAAACGTCTCCATGCAGAGTCGGATCTCGTGCGCGAAGTTGCCTATCAAGATCTGACACGCGCGGTGTTTGAAACTAGCCGTTACAAAATCGCACACCTTCTGACCAAAGGCGTCGTCATCCACCCCAATACAATCGCTGCCTATAACAGTACGCTCCGAGAAATCAACGAATCCACAGCCCATGCAGGGGCGCCGCTTGCTGCGTCCTAATGCGCCGCCGTGATAAATCGGGATTTCGCTGCGCTCAACTTGGCGTGACCGCAGAGAAATGAAATGCCCGTCATGGAATCCCGCCTGTGCCGCCTGTGCTGCCTGTGCCGAGCTTCGAGGTAAGCTTCGAAGTAAGCTTCGAGGTAAGCTTCGAGGGAGGGTACTTGTCCCTCCAAGGCTCGGGATAAATTACCCGACTGAGGAGCTTGCCCTCGGCTGAGAGGGTATCCTGTAAGGGCATCCATAATCAGGAGGAACAACTTGGCAGAAAACACACTTGAGACAATACGAGCCGCTGCTACGGCCGCTCTGAACAGACGGGCTCGCAATGCCGTTATTCTCGATTTGAGAGAGTTCGCCTCTTTTACAAAATTCTTTGTTATCTGCAGTGGCATCTCAGATACTCAGATCGAGGGTATATCAGAGGCAATTTTGGAAGAACTGGAAGAAAACTGGAATGAGCGCCCCTGGCACCGAGAAGGCGGCCGTAATGCAGATTGGATCTTGCTAGACTACGTTGACTTTGTGGTACATGTCTTTCTGGACGAGAAACGAGACTACTACAATCTTGAGCGGCTTTGGGCGGATGCCCCCCAAATCGAGGTGCCCGATGTGGAAGCCAGCGCTGAATATAGCGAAGACGATGAAGAATTTGATGAACTTGAAGACTATCCGTTTGACGAAGAAACTTCCTTTCCTTCCGATTCCGGTGACAACAGGAGATGATGATGTCTATCGTCCGTATCAAGGCTGAAACTTTAACCGCCGTCGAAGCCGCCTGCGAGAACGTTTTTGGGCAGAAACCCGAAACGCTGAAATTGGGTTATCCGCCGAAGGTTGAGTTCGGTGATTTTGCGGTGGAGTGCTTTCCGCTGGCAAAGCAGTTTCGGCAAAATCCCGCCAAGATCGCCCAGGCGATTGCTGCGGAAATTCAGCCGAGCGAATCGATTCAGGGAGCGACAGCCGTTGGGCCCTATCTGAATTTTAAGATCTACAACCGTGTGCTTTTTGGCGCGGTATCAGCGGAGATTATCAGAGAGGGGGCGGATTTCGGAAACTCGGATAGCGGCAGGTGCCAACGTGTCATGGTCGAGTATATGTCTCCAAACACGAACAAACCGTTGCATCTTGGGCATATTCGGAACGGCGTGTTAGGCATGGCGGTATCAAATCTACTGGAAGCCACAGGCCATACGGTGGTCAAAGCCAACCTTGTGAATGATCGCGGCGTTCATATCTGCAAATCGATGCTGGCTTGGTTGAAATGGGCGAACGGTGCAACACCGGAATCTACGGGTACGAAAGGCGACCATTTTGTTGGGGATTGGTATGTCCGTTATGCCAAAGAAGCGGAGAAGGACCCAAGTCTGGAAGTCGAGAGCCAACAGATGCTGCGCAAATGGGAGGACGGCGATCCGGAAACGCTCACACTGTGGAAGACCATGAACGAATGGGTTTATGATGGTTTTAGCGAAACCTATCAGAAGCTCGGCTTGGAATTCGACGTTTTCTACTACGAGTCCGATACTTATAAGCTGGGTAAGGATATTATCCAAACTGGGCTTGAGAAAGGCGTTTTCTTTCAGGAGGAAGATGGGGCGATTGTCGCCAATCTCCCGGTTGATGAGTTTGGCACCGACAAGGACGGCAGCCCCAAGAAAGTCACGGTGCTTCGGGGTGATGGAACCAGCGTTTACATCACGCAGGACTTGGGGACCGCGCAGATGAAGCTTGAAGAACATCAACTCGACCGATCGATCTACGTCGTCGCCTCTGAGCAGAACTATCACTTTCAGTGCTTGTTCAAGCTACTCGATATGCTCGATTTTGATTGGGCCAGTGGGTGTTATCATCTTTCTTACGGCATGGTCAACCTGCCGGAGGGCAAGATGAAGTCCCGCGAGGGGAGAGTGGTTGATGCGGATGACCTGATCGAGGAGATGCGTCAGCTTGCCGAAGACGAGATCCGGGGTCGCGATCCGGATGGTCAGCTATCAACGGCAGAGATCCAAAAACGGGCACTCACGATTGGGCTGGCGGCAATCAAATTTTATCTGCTGCGGGCTCGCCATGAACTCACCATTAACTTTGATCCAAAGGAATCGATTTCCTTCGATGGCTTCACAGGCCCTTACTGTCAGTACGCTTATGCGCGCTGTGCCAGCATCCTGCGCAACGCTCAGAACCAAGATCTCGCGTCGGTCGAACCGGATTTCTCGCTTCTCGGAAATGAAGAGGAGTTACAGCTTATTCGGGCGCTGATCCAGTTTCCTGAAGAATTGGCGGAAGCGGCTCAGGAGTTCACCCCCGCTCGTATCTGCAACCGTCTGTTCACAACTGCGCAGGCGTTGAATCAGTTCTATCACAAACACTCCGTGCTCTCCGCTGAAGATCCAGCGTTGGTGAAAGCACGGCTGGCATTGGTGCACGCTTCAGCGATCGTCATCAAAAAAGCATTAGCGTTGATGGGGATTGAAACGCTTGAAGTGATGTGAGTTGCAGATTTTTATCGTTCCTATACCTCGGTGTGAGAATACCGCCTCTGTAGGTTCTGTGCGAAAAGACCTGAGGAGATGAACGAAGATGATCCTGCGTATTGAGGCACTGAACTACGGTTGTTTGCGCTACGTCAGCCAGCCGCTGCAACATTTCCACGTGCTGGTTGGTCCAAACGCATCCGGAAAAAGTACCTTTCTCGACGTTGCGGGATTGATCCGGGATTTCCTCACTTTGGGACTGGATGATGCGATCCTCGCTCGTGAGGACACCATCGAGCAAAAAGGGAGGGCAAGCCATGTCGATGAACTCATATTCAATCAAACCGCAGATAGGTTTGAGCTCGCGGTGGAATTAGAGATTCCAGATGGCTTGCGCAAATCTACGGTCAATAGGTCATTATGCCATTGCGCGATACGAGGTCGCAATCGGAAAAAATCTGGAGAATGGTGAATTAGCCATTATTAGCGAATCCTTATGGCTATGTCCCAAACAGGTTCTGCGTTCTCAAGCTTACTTACCGTTTTTTCCAGTTGAACCCAGTCCTCCAAAAAGCTTATTAACAGTGCGTGGCCGGAAAGGATGGAAAAGGGTCGTCAGTAAGACTGAGAGCGGAAACGACTATTTCCATTCGGAAATCGGAGGATGGAACAGCAGCCTCCGAATCGGCCCGCATAGAGCCGCGCTGACTTACTTATTTCAAGATGAGAAGCGTTTTCCTGTTGCCTTGTGGGTGCGGAATGTGCTGATGGAGGGTATCCACGTCTTAGCGCTCAATAGCACCGCAATGCGCCGACCTTCGAGCCCTTCTGCGTCACGTACATTTCGTGTCGATGGTTCAAATCTTCCGCTTGTCATCAGAGATTTCCGCAATCACCATGAGCAAGATTTCAAGGAGTGGCTGGAACATATCCGCACTGTGTTGCCGGACGTGCAAACCATTGATGTCATTGAACGCCCAGAAGACCGTCATCTCTATCTGGCTGTTCGCTATTCAAAGTTGGAGCATCCTGTGCCTTCATGGTTGCTGTCTGACGGTACGCTACGTTTATTAGCCCTTACTCTGTTGGCTTACCTCCCGCATCGACAACAAGTATACTTAATCGAGGAAGTAGAGAACGGGGTTCATCCTCGCGCGATCGAGGCGGTGTTTCAGTCCCTCTCGTCGGTGTATGATGGACAAGTTCTATTGGCAACCCATTCACCACTCATTGTAAGTCAGGCGAATCGGGATCAAATTCTGTGCTTTGCCAAAACCCCTCCGGTGCGACTTCGATCGTGCGTGGCAGCGAGCATCCGAATTTAAAAGATTGGCAAGGCCAGGTAGATTTGGCAACACTCTACGCGGCGGGGGTTTTAGGATAGGATGAAATCGGTGGAACAAGAACGGAGAGATTTGATTGTGGTCACTGCCGACAGCCAGCAGAAACAAACCGTTTCGACGCTGCTGCTCGAACGATGGCAATCTTTGGGCATTCGTCAACTTGCTATCAATGCTGCTTCCGTACTATCTTGCAACAATGGTTTTCGACGTAAAAACAAGCGAACCAGAGAAAGGGTACTCAATGAAAACTGACAACCTGACCAAACCGTCCAAGCCCGTTATCATCTATGATGGCGAGTGCAATTTCTGTATAAATGGCATCCAACGCATCCAGGAGAAAGATCACGCAGATCAGTTTATCTATACGCCAAGACAAACGCTAGATCTCCATGGAATGTATCCGCAGCTTGAAGCCGTTGAGTCGAAGGCGGGGATGCGCTTCATTGATCCAAATGGAAAGGTTTCTTGCGGGTCAGACGCTATCTATCAGATTTACAGGCGACTTGGAAGGTATCACTACGTCACATGGGTCTACCTTGTCCCCGTCATCCGAACGTTGCTCAAAGGCGCATATCTAATCATATCGAAGAACCGATCGCGTTTGGGGCGTGCGAACTGTGAGTCAGAAACTGGCTCCCTTGAGCGATAAATTAGCTAGAACCTGGTTCATCTGGCCGCGATAAATCCCGCAGCCGCTGCTTCTAAATCTGCCGATGTATGAGATGCCATCACAGAAATCCGCAAACGGCTTGTGCCTTCGGGGACGGTAGGGGGGCGGACGGCAGGCGCGTATATGCCGTGCTCAAGCAGTACTTCAGCGAACCGTGAGGCCCATTCCGCGGAACCCAGGATCAGTGGGAGAATCTGCGTTTCACTCGGCAAGAGTCGGAACCCCTGACTTAACAGAGCGTTTTTCAACTGGCGGGCATTGGATAATAGACGTTCGCGCAATTGAGGTGTTGATTTCATCACATCAATCGCCGCTGAATTACCCGCCAGTGTTGCCGGAGGAAGTCCAGTTGTAAAGATAAATCCTCTCGCGCGGTTCATCAGGAAATCAACTAAAACGCGGCTGCCGGCGACGTATCCCCCCAATCCGCCAATCGCTTTGCTCAGTGTCCCCATCTGAATCATCACGCGACCCTCCAGCCCGAAATGTTCAACCGTTCCTCCACCCGATTTTCCTAAGACCCCAAAGCTGTGGGCATCGTCGACCATCACCATCGCGCCATATTCCTCCGCGAGCTCGCAGATATCTGGAAGTGGGGCAATGTCGCCATCCATGCCGAAGACGCCGTCGGTCACAATCAGCCGCCGCCTGAATTTCGACGATTGCGCCAGCAGCGACTCCAGATGCGTCACATCACCGTGCCGATAGACCTGCGTCGTCCCTTTACTCAGACGGCACCCGTCGATAATGCTCGCGTGATTGAGCGCATCACTGAAGATGACATCCCCCTCACCCGCCAGCACAGCAATTGTGCCGATATTCGCCAAATACCCTGAACTGAAAACTAAGGCGGCTTCAGCCCCCTTCACATCTGCGATCCTCGTCTCCAGCTCCGTGTAAAGCTGACAATTGCCCGTTATCAATCGCGAACCGCTGGCGCCCGTTCCGTACGCCTTTACGGCGTGAATCGCTGCCTCGATCACTTTCGGATGAGTGCTCAAACCGAGATAGTTATTCGATCCGAGCAGGATAACCTCGCGTCCATCAAGCACAATCCGTCCTGTTGGGGCGGTCATGACGGTGCGCAGCGATCTCCGGAGTCCGGCCTGATTGAGTTGATCTAACTCCGATTTGAGCCAATAATCTCTTTCCATTTCTGAACCTCTCGTAAAAAGAAATGTTTGAGGAACAACCGTCGCCATATCGACGCGCGGATAATTTACCACACGCTTGCCAAAAACACAATGCCAATTTGGAAGGGTGGGCGCGGTTTCGGACACGTTGCCAGATCCGAACAATCCCTTGACTTTCATTTGAGAGTTCGGTAAAATTACCACGTTGCGATGAAGGAAATTTCATGGAAATTGAAGGTCGAAGAAATCAGTCCCCCTCGACGAAACGCCGCAACACAGAAGCGGCAAAGTAACAGCATCAGAAAATCAAGAGGAAAAAAATGAACCTTTTCAAAAAAAGCCGGAAAACGGACACAAAAGACACAAGCCCTGCTCACTCTCGTGAGAAGAGCCATCCAGATCTCCAGGTTGTTGATAATCCACAGGCTCGCAGACCCGCTGCCCCACAAGTTGGAATGCCGCAACAGCCGCAAGCGCAAAACATCCTCCTGCCGGGTGTTCAGTATAAGATTGCCGTGGCAAGTGGAAAGGGTGGCGTTGGCAAATCGACGATTGCTGTGAATTTAGCGATTGCTTTGTCGCAGGCGGGCGCGAAAGTTGGACTGATGGACGCAGATGTTTATGGCCCAAGCATCCCCACCATGATGGGCACCAAAGAAAATCCGCAAACCAGTCCTGAAAAAAAGCTCATTCCGCTGATTAGCCACGACATCAAGCTCATGTCAATGGGCTTTCTGGTGCCTGATGGACAGGCGATGATCTGGCGAGGCCCTATGTTACACAGTGCCATTCGACAGTTTCTGAGTGATGTCAACTGGGGGGAGTTGGATTACCTCATCATTGATTTACCTCCGGGGACAGGAGACGCTGCGCTTTCTTTAACGCAGTCCATTCCGTTAACAGGAGCTGTGATTGTGACCACGCCACAGGATGTCGCGCTCGCGGATGTCCGGCGTGGTGCCGCCATGTTTGAAAAACTCGGCGTGCCGATTTTGGGAATCATTGAAAATATGAGTTTCTTTGTGTGTCCACATTGTAAGGAAAGAACAGAGATCTTCCGCGCGGATGGCGGCAAAAAGATCAGTGAAAAGTTAGGCATTCCACTCCTGAGTCAGATTCCTCTTGATTCCGAGGTCTGCACCGCCGGCGACCTCGGCGTCCCCATTGTTGCCTCCCATCCGGATTCGCCGCAGGCCGAAGCCTTTCGCCATACAGCCAGTCAACTCGCGGAAGAACTTCGTGATCAAGGTCCGGAAGATGAATTAAAGATCCTTTAGGTTCATCCACTTTCCCGCTGTTCTCATATTTGACGTCATCTGCTAAAGCCGAGCTTTCTGAAATCGCCTCTCGAAGAAATCTCGGCTTTTTTGGTTTTGATGACGACAACGACTCACCTACACCTGTTTTGCACGGATGCTATGCGTCGTGCACAAAATTTAAGATACCTGACGTGTTACATGCTGCCACGCATAACACATTTACGGAGGGATTTCCAATGGCAGACAGAGATCAATTGATTGCCGAACTTTCCGCTATCGTTGGATCTGCGCATGTCATCACCGATCCGACGTCGCTCACCGTCTATGAATGTGACGGTGCAACACAGTTCAAGGCATTACCCGACGTTGTCGTTCTTCCGACGACGACGCAGGAGGTCTCAGCGGTTGTTAAATTGGCGAACCGGCACAATGTGCCTTTCATTGCACGGGGCACCGGAACCGGTTTAAGCGGCGGGATGCTTGCGGTTAACGGTGGCATTATTATTGCGCTAAATCGAATGAATCGCATACTCGATATCGACCTGGCCAACCAACGGGCGGTGGTTGAGCCGGGGGTTGTAAACCTCTTGCTGACACAAGCCGTTCAAGATGATGGCTACTATTACGCTCCCGATCCTTCGAGCCAACAAGCCTGCAGCATCGGCGGGAACATTGCCGAAAATTCAGGCGGTCCGCATACGCTCAAGTATGGTGTTACCTCAAACCACGTTCTGGGCTTGGAGATGGTCACCACCGATGGCGAAATTATCGAATTCGGTGGCTCGGTCGAAGAAACCCCCGGTTATGACATTCGTGGCGTCATCATTGGATCGGAGGGAACGTTTGGCATCATCACCAAAGCGATTGTGCGTCTCTTGCGCAAGCCCCAAGGGTATCAAACTCTGCTTGGGATTTTTGAGACCATTGACGAGGCGTCGAACGCCGTTTCCAGCATTATTAGTGCCGGAATCATCCCCGCGGCTCTGGAGATGATGGACGGCCCGGTGATCAAAGCGGTTGAAGAGGCATTTCATTGGGGATTTCCGCTTGATGCCGGTGCAGTCCTCATCGTTGAACTTGACGGTATCACAGCGGGCATGCAGAGCCAAGTCGAGCAGATTACCGAAATCTTCAACGACCACAACTGCCGCGAAATCCGCTATGCCAAAGATGACGCGGATCGCCAGAAGATTTGGAAGTCACGTAAAAGCGCTTTTGGTGCGCTTGGGCGGCTCGCGCCGAACTACATTACGCAAGATGGTGTGGTGCCGCGCACGCAGCTTCCCAAAGTGCTGAGAAGGATTGCGGAAATCTCCGAAAAGTATAACATTCCAATTGCAAATGTTTTCCACGCAGGTGATGGAAACATCCACCCAATCGTGCTGTTCGATGAACGCGATCCAGATCAGTGCGAGCGGGTTGATGCTGTTAACACGGAAATTCTGACAGTCTGTGCCGAAGTCGGCGGGACAATCACGGGTGAACACGGCATCGGGTTGGAGAAGATGGACTACATGCCGCTCATCTTCAGTCCGGAAGATCTGGCGTTAATGGTAGATATTAAAGAAATCTTCAATCCGTCAGGATTGTGTAACCCTGGGAAAATCTTTCCGACAGCTAAATCGTATGCAAAGCTTGGGTTGGAAACCCCCAATCACTCACTGCCCGGTAAGTAGTTTCATTGCCGTCATACGAATAACTCATTGGGTGAATAACAATGCCAATTTCAAATCCTTTGCGTTACGACCTGAACCAAATCGTCGGTGAAGCCGGGGTGCTTCCCGATGACCATCTGAATCGATATCAGATGGATGGTTTCGTTCCCCAAGCTGTCGTTGCGCCTTCGTCAACTCACGAAATTCAGGACGTGTTGTATTACGCGGCTGAGCAGGAGCTGTCAGTTATCCCTGCAGGAAATGGAACGAAGTTAGGAATCGGCAATCTGCCGAAAAAGGTCGATCTTGTCCTGTCGACGTCAAGGCTCAATCAAGTCCTCGAATATGAGCCCGCCGACTTGACTTTGATCGTGCAATCGGGAATGCGACTTGCAGCGCTCCAGGCAAAGTTGGCGGAACATCGACAATATTTGCCTCTCGATCCCCCTTACGGCGATCAGGCGACGATTGGTGGCATAACCGCTACCAATTCCAGCGGTTCTTCGCGCTTGCGCTATGGTTCCACTCGGGATTTCGTCCTTGGCATGCACGCTGTGCAATCCAGTGGGGTTGTCGTCAAGAGCGGCGGCCGAACCGTGAAAAATGTCGCGGGATATGATCTCAACAAACTGTACATTGGATCGTTCGGTACGCTGGGGATTATCACGGAAGTCGCCTTCAAACTGCAACCGTTGCCAGAGATTGAGCGAACCGTGCTACTGACCTGCAAGGAGATTGGGCAGGTCGTCAATACTGCATTAGAGATTGCAAGTTCTCAACTTCTACCGATCTTCCTCAATCTGTTTGTCAATGGCGTACCGTTCACAGAAATCGCTGAGCCCTGTCTTTTGATTGGGCTGGACGGGCAGCCCGAAACTGTCGAGTGGCAAATCGATCAGGTCGGGCTCGCCGCGAAACAAAACGGGGCGATCGGTGTGGGAGTGTATGAAGCGACAAGTCAACGTGATATCCGGATGTCGATGCGTTCCTTTCCAGAAGGTGGCTGGGCATCTCCGATTGTCATGAGCAAAGCGAGCCTGCGCGTGACAGATATTGAAGGATTTATCCACGCCGCTTTGGCAACCGGTAATGACTTGCGCTGCCTGGCACAGGTGATGGGCTTGATGGGAAATGGTATCGTTTATGTTGCATTGTCTGGTTTTCCCAACGGAGACATTCCGGCTGAATCTGTTGCCGGTGCGCTTGCGAAATTACGCGAAGCTGCTACGAATGTCGGCGGGAATTTTATCGTCGAGTCCGCTCCGGTCGAGGTCAAGCGTCAGATTGATGTATGGGGACCTGTGGGACGCAGCTTTGATTTGATGAAACAGATTAAAGCCAAGTTGGATCCGATCGGCTTGCTGAATCCGGGGCGTTTTGTTGGGGGAATTTAGGGGAGACAGACCCGCGAATCAGAACCAAGATACAAGCTGAGCCCGGCAGCCCCCCACATCCCAGATGCCTATCGTGGCGCTGTTCCGCAATGTATATCACGCAGAAAGTTTTGAACCAACTTGAACAGAAGTACGGTGTGCCACATATTCTTCGCACCGCTTGCCAGATGAGTCAAAGAGAGTTTGATTTGCTCAAATGGAGCATGCGAAATGGCAGGGCGCACGACGTTACGCTATTTATCTCCAAAAGGGATAAGATTGCGGTTATACAAAAACCAAGTTATCCTCCCGGTGTCTACCGTCCGCCCAGCGGTGGCGTCAATCCGGGAGAGGATTTTGAAACGGGTGCGCGGCGTGAAGCTTATGAAGAGACGGGCCTAGAGATTCAACTCCAGAAATACCTTCTTAAAGTGTATGTCGATTTTTCTTTTGAGAACGAAACTATTTCCTGGACATCTCACGTGTTCGCAGCGCAAGCAACAGGGGGATGTTTACAGCCCGTTGATACGAAGGAAATCGCCGGCGCGCGTTGGGCAACTCTCGATGAATTACAAACCAATCTGCTAGCAGGTTTGCAGCAAGCAGAATCCGCCGGTTTAGGATATCGTGCGGAACTGCAAGCCGCAGCCCTGCAACAGTATGGAGGAAAGGTGATATGAGATGCAAACACAAGCAAGGAGGATTCTGTGGATTGATGATGAGATTAACCATTTAGCAACGCATATCTCATTCTTGGAACAAGAGGGATATCGGATTACGACTTCGACGCGGGGCTCCGATGGGTTATCTTTATTGGACGAGGAGATTTATGATGCAGTCCTGCTGAGTCACATGTTGCCGGATATGGATGGGATTCGCATCCTTTCGGAGATTAAAAAGAAATACCCCCATTTGCCGGTCGTCATGATCACCCAAAGTGAGCAGAGAGAGATTATGCATGAGGCAATTATCCACCGGGTTGATGATTTCTTAATGAAACCGTTGAGCCCCAAACAGATTGCCTCAGAATTGACCTTTCTCCTGGAATACGATACCGTTAAAGAAGATTACACTGTTCAAGAGTATGTTGTTGACTTTAACAAAAGAAGACACCTAAAACACCAGGAGGTCGTCGATTGGCAAACGTGGATTGATATTTATGCGCAACTGACCGAATGGGATTTGCGTCTCGATGAACTTGACACGGCCGATGAGTTACGTGAGATGCACCGGTTGGAAAAGCAGGAGTCGAACGCCATGTTTGCTCGCTATGTCGAAGAGCACTATTGTGGTTGGCTGACTGGCAACAACTCTCCGGCGCTATCGGTTGATGTTCTCTATAAATATGTCATTCCGGAGATCCAGGTTGGCAAACAGGTGTTCTTTGTGGTGCTGGATTGCATGCGGCTAGATCACTGGCTCACGATTAAGCCCCTCTTGCACCCTTATTTTCAGATTTCGACGCACTATCACTACTCGATTCTGCCAACAGCGACCAATTACTCACGGAACGCGATCTTTAGTGGCTTGTTTCCGCTGGAGTTCGCACAGCGTTATCCTGATTTATGGGTGGAAATTGATGATGAAAACACCAGTGTTAATCGCTTTGAGAAGGATCTCATGCGGTTGCAACTGGAGCGACATGGCATCCTCCTCAAACCTTTGCCCCAATATTTTAAGATATTTGATGCCCGTGGGGAAACAGAGTACCTGCAGTGGATAAGCAATGTCAAACGCATTAGTTTGGCGGCTGTGGTGGTTGATTTTCTTGACCTCCTCACCCATAAACGATCCGAAATTAGTCTGCTCAAACAACTCATTCCCGGCGAGACGGCATTTCGCACATTTGTACAGGGCTGGTTTCAGCATTCGGGACTTTATAAAATTCTGAAGTTGCTTGCGGATCGCGGTGTGACGGTGGTTTTGACCTCTGACCATGGCTCAATCCTGTGCCAACGGGCAGCCAAAATTTCAGGAGATCGCCCCGCAACCAATGGGCTGCGATTCAAATTAGGGCGGCAATTTATATGCGACGAGGAAGCCAGTCTGAAAATTACTCAGCCGGAACGCTACATGCTACCCGATTCACTATCTGAGAAGAATTACATACTTGCCAAAGAGGATTACTACTTCGTTTACCCGAATCAGTTTAACGATTATAAGCGCCAATTTCACGGGGGATTTCAGCATGGCGGCATCTCGATGGAGGAGATGATATTGCCATGTGCCATCCTCGAACCCAAGTCAGTTAGTCTGAAACGTCATGTTGTATGAAGTCGCGGATTGTGGATGCATCTGACAAACGAGGCATCTGCAATCCGCAATTAAGTTACCTTTTCCCGCCCGTTTCCTTACCCCCTTTCTTGTCAATTTTTACATCTCCCCAAATGATGCCCCGCCTTCAGCATTTTCTGTGTTTTTTCCATCGGCTCTGCTCTTTTAGGGAAGAAATCCGATCGCAAATCTGTCTGAATAGGATGAGAGCGACACACCAATCCACTGAGGGGCCACATTGAAAACCATCAGCGCTTCACCACGCGATGCGACCCGCTTTTCTGAGATTATCAAGCTGCATTTAGACGCGCTTTACTCAGCGGCACTGCGGATGACGCAGAACGAAATGGATGCGGACGACGTCGTCCAGACCACTTGTCTGAAAGCGCTCAAGAGTTTTGCGCAACTGCGGGATGTTCGCAAAGCAAAGTCATGGTTATTTCGCATACTGACGAACACGTTCATCAATGAATACCACACCAGGGCTCGCATCCCCAAAATGGTTGAACTTGACAGCGTCGAGGATTCGAGCGATGCCATTGATGAAGGGGATGCGTCCTGGACGAAAACGCCCGAAGCGCTGTTCTTTGATCAGTACCTTTCGGAGGAGATTGCAGCGGCGCTGGATAGGCTGCCTCCAGAGATTCGCTTAGTCGTCTGGTATGCAGATGTCGAAGATTTCTCGTACGCTGAAATCGCCCAAATGTTGTCTTGCTCAGAAGGGACTGTCGCCTCAAGACTCTATCGGGGCAGAAATCAGCTTAAAAGGCGACTGAAGGCGTATGCCACAGGTCGAGGCATCTTAAAGGGGGATGAAGATGACATGTCGTGAGTTTCTAAAACGGATCGCTGCCTATCCGTCGGCTTCGCTCCGTGCGATTCTGGACGGAGAGGCGCAAGCCGATGCACATGGGAATCTACTGAAGCATCTGTCATCTTGCCCGACCTGTGCCAAAAAGTTATCCGTGGAATGGCAGTTTCGGACGCTGGTGAAACGGCATGCACCCAAAGTGGAAGCCCCTGAAGGTCTGATGGACAAAGTGCTGGATTTGGCAGCCCTTGAAGGACTGAGCGAATCAGCGGGCCCTCGCCCCCGTGAACCAAAGCTTCGCCTTTTCGGCTTCTCGCCAATTCGTCTGTTCGCCTATTCGATGGCAGCCCTATGTGTTGGGGCGTTGGCTGTGCTTTTCGCTTCAACGCCGTGGCGGGCCGAACAGTCTGCCATTTTTGAGATGGTGGATGACCATATCCGCTACCTTCCCTCGAATGAGCGAAAACAGATTGTTTCGTCCAGTCGTGCGGAGGTGGAGGCATGGTTTACAGCGCAACTCGATTTTGCCGTGAGGATTCCGGAGTTTCCGACGCTCCAGTTGTTGGGGGGAAGGCGCTGCTATCTATTTGGTCAGCGGGTCGCGCTTCTGTTTTATGAAGGCGCGAACAGGAATGTGTCTCTCTTTATTTTGGAAGATCGCGACCTGAATCTGGACGCGATGTCCTGGATGGATTATAAGGATCAGAAGATTGGGTTGGCTGCCTGCAAAGGGTATCACCTGGTCTTTTGTCGGCAGAGCGGATTGGCGTATGCCCTTGTGTCAGACCTCCCCCCTGAAATGCTGTTGGATCTGACCGCTCAACTTTAATCACACGAAACGGAGCGTTGGCTCACAAGCGTTCCATCACATAAAAATCAAGCTAGGTTTGGCTAAATTTCAAGGCAGAAAGGAAAAACATCATGAGACGTTTCATTCAGATTCCATGGATTTTCGCCTCGCTATCTGTCATGATCGCGGGGACGTTTATCATCACGACAATCGGTTTCTCCGGTGAAGAGGCGGCAAAAGTACCCGTTTCTCCCAAGGTCATTGCCGTGAAATTTCACGCGGATTGGTGAGGTTTCTGCAAAAAGATGGGGCCCATCTTTACCGATTTGCAGAACAAATTTGACGGAAAGCCGGTGCTCTTTGTTACGCTGGATTTTACGAACCGAACAACTCACCACCAAGGGGAATTGCTCGCTTCGGCGCTCGGAATGGGCGATGCTTACAAAGAGAATCAGGGAACAGGTTTCATTTTACTGTTGGATGGTCAGAAGCGAAACATATTGGCCCGACTGACAAGCAAGCACACGTTAACGGAAATGGGCGCGGAGCTCAACAAACTCTTGCAGAATTAACTGTAGTCCGGCAGAAACCTTTGAAATGTCAAATACCTTTCAAAGGTTTCTGACGCCAAAGGAGTTTTCAATGATGTTCAGAAAGCCAGTGTTCCTCGTGAATGTCGTACTATTGCTGATTTCCGCGCTGTTCATCGGCGTGCCTTCTCCCTCGTGGGGACAGTTATCTAGCTTTGGTGTTCCCAAGAAACAGAGTAAGCCTGCCGAGATTGTCACAGCCCATGGGGTTCTGTCGGTAGACAAAGTCCAGCCCGGTAGCACGTTCCAGGTTGCCATCGTGATGGAGTTTGCAGCGGGCTGGCACGCAAACGCGAATCCCGCGGGAGAGGGCTTGATTCCGACGGAAGTTATTCTTCCAGATACGCCGGCTGTGACCTTTGGTGAAGCGGTTTACCCGAAAGGCGAGGTACTGGAAATCGCTTCAATTGGGAAAGCTCCGGTCTATCATGAAGGCGCTGTGATTGGTGTCCAGGCAAAGTTAAGCAGGACCGCGCAGCCGTATCCGGTCACGCTGCCCTTTCAATTGAGGTACCAGGCGTGCACCGACGAACAGTGTCTGTTACCGAAAGTCATTGATGTGGACATCCCCATCGAGATTGTTGGTATGGATGGAACGATTCGGCGGATAAACGACGCCGTTTTTGCGGGCATCCAATTCGGCGCGCCTCCGGGTTCTGACCCCGCGACGAGTGAAAGTGGAAGGTTTTCCCAGGCGTTATCGAAGGGTTACTTCTGGGCATTTCTCTTCGTTTTTGTAGGTGGTATTCTTACGAGTTTCACGCCGTGTGTTTACCCATTGATTCCGATCACGGTCTCGGTCTTCGGTGCAGGCGAATCGGTCAGTCGCTTGAGATCATTTCTCTTATCCGTCACCTATGTGTTGGGAATCGCGCTGATATATTCAATCCTGGGCGTGGCTGCCGCCAAAACCGGAGCGGTCTTTGGAAACGTGATGGCGAACCCATTCGTAATCATTCCGATCTGTGGAATTTTGGCTGCTCTTGGACTTTCTATGCTCGGTGTTTTTGAGATTCGTTTGCCCTATGCGTTGCAAAACAAGCTCAACACCGTTGGTGGCACCGGGTTTGCCGGTGCGTTTGCGATGGGAACTGTTGCCGGCTTCATTGCCGCGCCTTGCACCGGACCGGTATTGGTTGGGGTGCTCTCGCATGTCGCCACAACGGGCAGTGTTTTTCTCGGATTCTGGTTGCTGCTGACTTATGCCCTCGGCATGGGACTACTATTCATCGTGATTGGCACATTTTCAGGCGTCATCTCAGCGCTGCCGAGGTCCGGCGGATGGATGTATATCTTGGAGAACGTGTTTGGCGTGGTGATCATCGCGGTGGCACTGTATTTCCTCAAAGAGATCATTGAGCCGTTACGAGCTTTCCTCAGGCACTCCGCAGGGTTTTTCGCCATCGCCGGTGTTTTATTGTTGGTCGGTGTCCTGCTCGGAAAATTCACCCAACGGTTCAAAGACTTGCCCCATCTTGTGCAACTCCGTAAAGCGTTTGGCATCTTATTGGCAGTTGTTGGGCTTTATATGTTCATCGGCGGATTCACAACGGCAGAAAGCAACTTAGACTGGATCGCGGACGAAGCACAAGGTCTGGAACTTGCCCGGCGGGAGGGGAAGCCGGTCATGCTCGATTTCTACGCGACATGGTGCGGTGCTTGCAACGAACTCGACCACAAAACCTATTCCGATTCAGCGGTGCAATCGAGGCTCTCGCAATTTGTCAACGTCAAGCTAGACTTCAGCAGAAATTCCGATGAGATCAAACGACTACAGGAAAAGTACAACATTGTCGGTTTGCCGGTCGTGATTTTCTTCGATTCTAAAGGGAATCAGCTCAAGAAGAAACGGCTCGAGAAGTTTATTGAGCCGAAGGATTTCTTGGCACTCGTGGAGGGGATTGATTGAGGCGCGGAAATCGCCAGAAATGAGGAGAAAGAAAACATGCGGAAGTGGCTACCCTATTTTGAAGCAGTCATGCTGGTTTTACTGATCGCTCTGATATTCCTGAACACGAAGCGGGGCAACGTCGAAGCAACCTCACCGCCGCCTTCACAGGGGCAGACGTTCGTCGCACAAGGGGATGAAGACTTTGCAAAACAGGATTTAGCAAAAGCCTTGATTGCATACTGGCGAGCGGTTCAGGCGTTTGAAGCCGACGCCGCGGCGACTCCCGCTCCCAATCGGCAGGCGTTGCTACACGCGCATCTACGGGTTTCGGAAATCTATTTTCATAGCAACTGGCTGCAAGACGCAAAGGCACACCTGGAACGCGCGGCGAAAATCGACCCAGATCACCCCGATGTGCACCTGCTCCGCGGCAAACTGCTCCGCGACGAAGGCGAGCAGGTAGCGGCTGTCAACGAATTCTTGAAGGTGGTCGAGGCGGATGCAACGCATGCAGAGGTGCATTACTTATTGGGTGTGTTGTATCAGGGAGCGAAGCAGTATGAACAGGCGATGACTCACTACGAGAAGGCAATCGAAAGCGATCCGGACTTAACTGCAGCACCGTTTGAATCTGCACCGATTGGCTTACAAGCCCGCCTGCAATTGTCACGGACTTATCGGCGTCTCCTTCAGGATTATCGGTTCATTGACCGGGAGCTCACCGATGAGGAGCAAGCGCGGCTTGCCGGTCTGGAGGATAAAGGCATCGCGATACTTGAAGAGGCGGTTGAAAAAGATCCCAACTTTTTGGTGGCCAAAGAGGAACTAATTGGCTTGCTCTACGCACAGGCTGGCGCTCTTGGGCGCGGTAGGGAGGAACGCTTTTACGACGAATCGCTCACAGTTTATGAGAAAATCACTCAGTTAGATCCAACTGAAGTTGACGCCTGGATGTGGATGGGGCAGATTCACAACACCTATCTGCAAGACCCAGAAGCCGCCCTCGACGCCTACAAAAAAGCCTATGCCCTTGAGCCAGACCTCGGTACGCTTGCAGAGATAAAAAGCCTGGAGGAGTCCCTGCAGCAAATGACGAACTACTGAGCGAGCTTCGGCATTTGGCTACAGGGAGATCGAAAACGAGCACAGTCTCTCGGACGGATCCGCGCCCTTAGAAAGTGCTCTCTCGCGTGGTCAATGGACACCACCGGGCGGTCATCAGGAAACTGAACAGCGCGTCTTTGGCTTCAGGTGTGCCGATCCGTTGAAGCGCCTCCATCGCATAGCCACGCACATACCGGTTCTCATCTTTTAATGCGTTTTTCAAAGCTGGTATGGCGTCCTGTGCTTCCGCTCCAATTCTCGCCAAAGACAGAACCGCCGAGAAGCGGACTTGACCATCCGTATCCCGCAATGCCCTTACCAAAGCCGGCACAATTTCCTGCGCCGGGCGTCCAATGAGCCCTAACGCTTCAGCCGCGTTCAAACGCACGCTCTCCGACGTATCCCCCAGTACTTTCGTCAATGCCGGTACAGCATCTTGAGCCGACGGCCCGATCTCGCCCAGTGCACAAGCCGCACCACGACGAACCGCCTCGGACTCATGCGATAAGGCTGCTATCAATGCCGGTATCGCCGGTGCACCAACCGCACTGAGTGCGTACACGGCATTGCCGCAAGCTAACTCGGACTCACTATTTGATGCTGCTATCAACGCCGGCACCGCCGGTGCGCCAAGCTCACCTAACGCATAGGCGGCATTGAGACCCACCGGCTCTGATGCGTTGCCGAGCGCATCTGTCAACGCTGGCATCGCCTCCTGCGCGGATTCACCGATCAGCCCCAGTTCATCGGCGGCATTGAGGCGAGCCGGCTGGTTCCCATCACGCAAAGCATCTATCAATCGAGACACGCTGCCATTTGCGGAGGAACTGGCACCGCTGCCTGCGGCGGTTCCATTTCCAGACAACCAATTCCAGATATGTCGCCACATCACCTGGTGTTTGTTCGCCGGTGCGCCGTTCTCAATAGGCGTCCAGACCTCCCGCTGATTGTTCCAGGTGGGATGCGGATATTCCGCCATTCGCGTGAATTGAAACTTCAGCATGTAACGATTCTTGTCCGTCCGATTTGCCGTCGCTTTGTGCCACAGATCATAATGAATAATCGTCACCGTTCCGGCTTCGCCTAACACCGGCAGCTCAACCTCGGTGTCGTCATTGGTACGTGTGGTATAGTATTGTGTTCCCGGCATAATCGCCGATGGACCGATTTCTGGCGAAACATCTTGCGGATAGTAGAACGCCATCGCCCACCGAGGCCGATGGTGTCTGACCTGACGATAGCCCCAGTAACTGTCCTTATGCCAGCGTTGGGCTTCGCTCCCTGGACGATTGTGGTGGCAGTGACGATGTGGGTGCATGATGTAATCCGGGCCAAGCACGCTGGTCAAGGCGCCACGAACAACCGGCTGATCGAACACCTCCTGCATTTCAGGAATCCTGGGAAGAATATTGTTTCCGACATTGCCCTCCTTTTCCATCACCGCTTCAATCTTCTGGTAGATCGCTTCATGGAAAGTGGCGGGAAAGTCGGTTTTGAGGGTGACATATCCATTGGCGATGAAATGCCTCACCTGTTCGTCATTGAAAAGATATGCATTATCAACCATGTTTCATGTGCTCCTTCTGATAATTGAGTGATGCGCGATTCGATTATTGATTGCTCTTCTTGATCCGGTTTTGCCTGTGGCGGATGAACCTCAACTAACGCACCTTTCCGCGCGCAACGATTTCCCACTGATCGACAACCTGCTCATCGCTCACGACTGTGTAGGCGTCAGCCAAATTTGCAGCGACGCAGGAGTGGTTGGGCACGATTCGAAGCTTAGAGCCCATCGGCAAATCAAAGTGGCGACGTGCGACGAATCCGTGTTCTTCTGAGAGCTTAACGACAACCATTTCCGAGTCCTTTTCCTGAAACCGATCTGCCGGATAAACGAGCCCGTATCCTTCGACTCCCGCAATGCCATGCGCCCCGAGATCAGAACTCAGCGTTTTGGAGCCCGTATCAATAATGAAGTAATCTGAGTTTGCGCTGACCACCGTTGCGAATACCGTAAGCGCAATTTGATTGGGCTCAATGAGATTAAAGCGCAGCGGCGTTCGATCCATAAAGACGTAGTTCCCCGGTCGGATCTCCGTGATGCCGTCAAAGCTGTCACTCGCCAGAACAGTCGGGGTCGATCCAACAGAAACCTCCGAGATTTCGAGCCCGGCGCTTTGAAGTTGCCCGCGAACACGAGCCAGGATGCTGCATTCATCCTGAGCGATTTTTCGGACATCCTCGGAAGTCTGCGCGCCGTAAGCATGCCCTGCATGTGATAAGAGGCCTAGCAGATTCAAAGCGGACTCCCCATCCACCGCTTTGGCAAGTTTGATCAGAAGCGGATCGCCCTCTTTGACACCGCAACGGTGCAGCCCCACATCGATCTTCAAAAATATATCGATCTGCGCGCCGTGCCTTCTAGCGGTGCGGGAAATCGCCTCCACCCCCGCAAGACTATCGACAATCAGTCGAAGGTCAACGTTTCGAGACCGACTTACCTCGATGAGGCGATCCAACTTTGCGTCAACAACCAAAGGATAAGCGATGGTAACGGATCTTGCTCCATTGTTGATAAACGTCAGTGCCTCATCCGTTTTTGAAGCCGTAATTCCCACTGCGCCGGCGTCCATCTGGAGCCGAAGAATTTCAAGGCACTTGTGAGTTTTGATGTGCGGGCGAACATTTACACCTTGCGCGCTCGCAAGTTCCTGAATGAGTCGAATGTTGTTCCGTAACCTTGCATCGTCCAGTAACACGGCAGGTGTCTCAATTGACGAAAGAGATTTGTCTATCACTATCTGAGGTCTCCTATAAAAACAGTGCCATGTATCCTTTCTCGCTAAAGGATGGTCATGCGCACGTCATCTATCTTTCTGTTATCATTCTGATTTGTATCCTATCTCTACTGGGTTTTAACCACAGACATCTTATCAGAAGTTGGGGATTCGGGCAATAAGAAAATCGCTGAAACGTGGAAACAACCCCGCTCAATCTGCGAGAGAATGTCTCTTGAAAACGAAGGCGCCCAATTCGTAGCTCAGCACGCGGCCGTCCGAGTCGAACTCAAAGACAGCTATTTCGCCGGACGCTCGGCCGCCGCGGACGAGCCATTCGTTATCCTTGTGAGTCGGCTCTAGCTCCGACGGGGCGTGCAGTGAGTACGCAGATCCAGCGTGACCCCTAAGGCATAGCTTGCCACCGCGATATTCGATGTTCACATGAATACCGGGTTCGGCACAGTAGTGGCCAAGAAAACGCTGCAGTTCGTCTGGCGTTGACTCAAGCTTCGGTGGAGAAGGTAAGGGCGTCGCAGCCTCGTCCGCCGCCAGCACCATCTCAAGCACTTCTTGCGCAAGCTCAAGGCCCCCGTGCGGTGGCCACATGTTGATGAGAACGACCGCTCCGGTTTTGCTTGGAACGTTGAACCACACCTGCGTCCCAAAGCCGTGAATTCCACCGCCATGATTGTGGTAAACATGATCGCCGACGCGCGTTGCTCGCCAGCCCAGACACTGCCCAGCCGACCAGTCGGACTCGACATACTGAGGACGTTGGATTTCTGCGAGCGTTCGGCCATTCAACACCTGTGCATCGTGGCGAGCCCCACCATCGGTTCGGAACTGGAACGACACCCATCTGGCGAGGTCCTTGACGGTTGAGTGCAGTTGGCCGGCGGCTGAGAGACCGTTCAGGTGCGCGTAGGGCGCTCGCTCAGGGCGATCCTGGTAGGGCGTTGGGTTGTAGCCGACGAAAAAGTGGGGGCGCAGTTCGTCTGTGAGATCGAAGACCGTGGACAGAAGGCCAAGCGGCTCAATAATATTGGCGTGTATATACTCGGTACATGGCGTGCCCGTGACGCGATACACCACTTCGCCAAGCAGCGCAAATGCAAGGTTTGAGTACTTGAAAGCCAAATCCTGCGGAATGACAATCTCCGTTTCCGGCAGCTTATCAAGTACCTCCTCACGGGTTGGGAAGTTGAGCGCCGCCCAACCATGCGTCGGCGATTCGGTAACCAGTCCGGAGCGATGGGTCAGGAGTCGTCGGATGGTGACGCCTTCAACGGTATCGTGGCGGGCATGGGCCGAAGCAAACTCGGGGATGTGCCGCACAAGCGGGTCTTCCAGGGCGAGCAGCCCCTCATCTCGCAACTGCATGATGGCGGTGGTCGTGAACGTCTTGGTAACCGAGGCAACCCGCGCGATGGTATTCGAATCCGGCTTGCGGCCGGAGTCAAGGTCTGCAAAGCCGAACCCACCAAACCAAGCGAGTTCTTGGTCGCGGATGACCCCCAGTGCCACGCCGGGGAGGCGGTATTTGGCGATTTTGGTTTCCACTAGATGTTCGATCTCTGGCATCAGAGCTTCAAGGACATGATCTGCCATTGGCTACCTCCTGAGAACAGGGTTATGGTGGTGTGTCTAAAACCGATTTAAGATGGGAAAATCTATCCTATTGTCCTTCATTGCAGGCCAATAAGTTTCAGATACCACTCCCAGACGGCGTTCCCCCAAAGCAGATCCAGCAGGGCGCCAATCACGAGAAAGGGACCGTAAGGGATCGCGCTCTGTGGGCCTTCCTTCGCACCCAAAATAATGAGCAACACGCCAGCAAGTGAACCGATAAAAGCGGACGCAATGAGCACGATCAACAAATGTGGCCATGCACCGAGAAACAGTCCGATGAGCATCATCAACTTGATGTCTCCCGCGCCCATCGCTTGTTTACGAAAGAGAAAGCTGCCTACCGTGGCAAGCAATGCCAGTGCTGCACCGCCGGCTATCGCACCGATCAGGCACTCAATCATGTAATACAGATCATGGTCCGTCAGCGAAATGAGAACGGTTACCGCAGACCCAGTAATCAGCCCAAAAAGGATAATGGCGTTGGGAATGATGTACCATTTCGCGTCGATCCATGCAATCGGTACAAGCAAGGTGACAAACAGGCAGGCGTGCAAAAGCTCAAACGTCAGACCGAATCGATAGAATAGAAGCAAAAATAAGCCGCCGGTCATCAATTCAACCAGCGGATAGACGATCGAGATCTGTGCGCCGCAATGCCTGCAGCGACCCCTGAGGATGAGATAGCTCAGGACGGGGATGTTATCGTAAGCCCGGATGCGCGTCCGGCACTCAGGGCAAAACGATATACCGGGAAAATGAACGGAAAGCCCGTCACGTGGGATGCGATAGATACATACGTTCAGAAAGCTACCGATTATCAAGCCGAGTATGAAAATCAGAATGGGGATAGCTACCACCAGTATTTGAGTCCTTCTTCGCCTTCGAGGTAAACGCGGCTGATTTCAGCAATGCCGCCGAGTTGATATTTCGCGGGCACGCGAGGATGGTTTGGTGGAATACAAACTTTGTAGGAATGCTGAAGAATTTGATAACTCCCACCCCAGGGATTCTCAGGGACAGACTCAAGGTAGTTTCCTTTCCACCCGTCCAACCCCGGGTTGGTGATGAGATCTGTTAACTCTTGAGGATATTCGCCGGTGTGTTTGAAATACTTCCGAATTGCTGTTGCGATCAGGTCTACGTCGCTGTCGGCTTGAAGGACTTTCCGGTATTCCAACCACGGGGGGAGAGTGAGTGCAATGATGACGACAGCCAGCACGATTAAGATGAGCAGTTGAATGCGCGTCATTCCAGGGGACATCGTTCAATAATGAAAATGGTTGTACCTGCAAAAATGATCGAAGGAACGATTACGAATCATCGGGACGCTTGATATTGTACTTGGCAAGTTTTTTATAGAAATTGCTCCTTTCAATCTTCAACTGTTCGGCGGTTCGCTTGATGTTCCAATCATTCGCCTCAAGCGCTTCCCGGATGAGATTCGCTTCAGCTTCATCAACCATTTCAGCCAAGGGTGTGCCGGTCGAATACCGGTTTTCTTGAGCAGCAGCGGTGGGCTGGGAGGACCTGTGTGAAAGGGGCAGGATATTCGCGACGTCGTCCGCCAGAATGACATCTTGATCGACCATGATGAGCAGCCGTCCCACGATATTTTTTAACTCGCGGATGTTGCCGGGCCAGTTGTATGATTGCAGCACACGAATCGCTGATGGGTCGATGACCTTTGGCGGGCGCGCACTGTCCCTATAAAATTGTTCGACGAAATGCTTGACTAACACGGGCAGATCACCGATGTGCTCGCGGAGAGGCGGAACCGCAATGGGCACGACATTCAAGCGATAGTAGAGATCTTGCCGAAACGTCCCGTTTTCGATTTCCTGCTCAAGACTCTTATTCGTCGCAGCAATGATTCGGACATCCACATGCAACGTCTGACTGCCGCCAAGCCGCTCCAATTCGCCGTATTCCAAAACGCGGAGCACTTTCGCCTGCGCTTTCAGACTCATATCACCGATTTCATCGAGAAACAGCGTGCTCCCATCCGCGAGTTCAAATTTTCCCCGTCTTTGCGTCGCGGCACCTGTGAATGCGCCACGCTCATGTCCAAACAATTCGCTTTCAATCAGTTCATCCGGCAGCGCCGCGCAATTGAGATTAATGAACGGCTTACGGCCGCGCTGGCTCTGTTGGTGGATGGCGTTGGCGACCAACTCTTTGCCGGTGCCGTTTTCGCCGGCGATCAAGACGCTCAGATCGCTCGATGCGACCTGACGGATCTGTGAGTGGAGTCGCTGGATGGGAACGCTCTCTCCGATCATTTCATCTCTCGCGCGAATCTGATCTCTCAACGCCTCGTTCTCTTTTGACAGACGTGAAAGCTCGAGATACGGTTCAATCGCAGCCACAATCTCATCAATGCCAACCGGTTTGATCAGGTAGCGTTTTGCACCCAACTCCATCGTTTTGACCGCCGTTTCAATCTCCTTCTGTGCGGACATCATTACGACATTCAGATCCGGTTGCATCTGTCTGAGTCGGGGCAACGTCTCAACGCCATCCATGCCGGGCATGAGAATGTCCAACAGCACCAGATCTACCGGTTTTGATGCACAGATCTGCAATGCTTCCTCGCCACTCGAAGCTGTCAAGGTGTCATAGCCTTCGAGCTTCAGTCCCTGAGCGAGCATTCTCAACGTGTTTTTTTCGTCATCAACAATCAAAATGGTTGGCATAATCAATCTGCGTCAGTTGTCAGAGCATTCCTCTAATATCCATATTTCGTTAATTTCCTACTCTGCGGTAACACGAAACCCAGTACAATCTGCTCTCTCGGAATACCTGCTTCAACCAGTTCTTCTGCAATTTCGATATCGGTTGCATTGTGTTGGAGCCAGACTTTGTCATGTATTATATCAATATGAAAGGTGGTCGAATGAACCCGTCTTTTTCCGTCCCATCCAATATTCAGAAGTAGGAACTGCTCCCTGTCCTCGTCAAATATGACTTCCGTTTCGATATCGCCGTTCGCCGGTTTAATTTGGGCATAATCAAGAAGTAGCTGTTTTATGATTGTTTTGTATTCTTTTCGTCTATCCATTTTCATGCCTCGGCAATACGATCCGAACCGTCGTGCCAACCCCTTTTTCGCTTTCGACGGAGATCTCCCCGTTATGGTCGGTGATAATCCGTTGGACAATCGCCATGCCGAGTCCGGTGCCTGCTTCCTTCGTCGTGTAGTAAGGCGCGAAGATATTCGCTTGAGTCTCAGCGGACATACCGATGCCGGTGTCCGCGATACGGATTTCCGGACTCTCATCCGCAACCAATTGGGTGGACACGCGCAACGTCCCGCCATCTGGCATCGCTTCAAGCGCGTTTTTGATGAGGTTGCCCAGCGACTGCGAAATCTGTGCCGGGTCAAGGTCAACTGAGGGGAGATCGGCATTGAGCGCGGTCTCAATCTGGATCTGTGTGGCGGACTCCGCGTACAGGTTCAACACATTCCGCACGATCTGATTCAGATCCGACGGCACTCGCTCCGGGGCTGGCATGCGTGCAAATTGGTGAAATTCATCGACCATCCGCTGGAGTCTTTCTACCTCTTCGATAACGGTTTCCGTACATTCATCGAAGAGCTCGTCAAAGATCGCCGGACTGGATCGGTACGTCCGTTGCAGGTTTTCGACCGAAAGCCGGATGGGGAAGAGCGGATTTTTGATCTCGTGAGCGATGCGACGGGCAACATCCCGCCAGGCTGCAACACGCTCGGCTACGAGCAGCTTGTCCAGATTCGCCTTGAGGTCCGCTGCCATTTGATTGAAGGTCTGCGCCAGGCCGCCGATTTCATCTCGCCCCTGAACAGTGACCCGATGATCGAGGTTACCGGCGGCGATTTCAGTTGCTCCCGCTGCCAACTGATTGATCGGTTTTGTCATCTGTCCCCCGATGACATAACTCACCACATAGACGAAAATCAGTCCAACCCCACCCGTGATCAGTAGGACTAACATGAGTTGTTTCCGCAATTCGATTTCATTTCGGTGGGAGTAGGCAATAATCAGTTCAGCAGGGGCGTCGAGATGCGACGTTAAAATCGGGATACGGCTGACACTATGCGGAATACCAATCAAATCTGTGTTTCGAAAGCCTGCGTCAGTCCGACGAAAAATCTCGAAGAGGGATTGCTGTTCAACTGTTGGAATTGTATCACCGGGGGCATTCAGCGGTTCTAAGCGACTACCTTCTTTGAGAAAAATTGGATGAAGTGCTTGATCACTCAAGGCTTGACTGAGACGCTCCCGCAGAAAATAGCCGCCCGTGACAAAACCTAGAAACCGACCTCTTGTTTGGATTGGCAATGTCACCTCGATTGTTGTGCGCTTTTCAGACGTTCGGATGCGGATAGCCTCCGGAGGTTTACGCCCCTGTGCACAGTCCAGCGCATCCGCATCGATCACGCCGGGACGCGCATCCGAGTCACCCTTGCTTGCCACAATCAACCCGTTCGTGTCACCGTACTCTATAATATCGAGGACGCTATCCTCTATACCGGGCGGGTTCAGCACATTATCTCGAATCGCCCGAACCACCTGCGGATGCGTTACCTTCGACTGGACGTTCTTGCGAATATCCTGAATGAGTAGATCTCGCATATGATCGATTCTGGCTTTGAACGCTTGTGCATCTTCCCGAATCTGTGTGTCAAAGGTCTTTCTGATAAAGGCACGCGAGATGGCGAAAATCCCACCGATGGTGATAAGAAATACGGAACTATAGGTAAGGAAGATTTTGCGATGAAGCTTGCTTATGGCGAAGATCCTTTACTGTTAGTTTAGGCTGTTGGGCGTAACGCCACCACAACACGGATGTCAGGATGCTTTTCCAACGCTATGTAAGTGTAGCAAAGTTTATTCCTGAAATCAAGGACGATTTCTAAAGCACGACGCAAGAGACTATGGCTTCCGGAATCTCGTTGCGTTCAACTCGCACCATTTTTTCCTTGATTGACAATATCAATCTTGATAAAATTGCGTTTGCTGAATACAACATC
>JAPUIP010000872.1 GCA_027296925.1 Candidatus Poribacteria bacterium
TGGGCAAGGGGAAGAGGGGCGACGGGATTTGAATCTGCATGGTCCCATCCTGTCAATGAGAATCTTCTCGGCACGGCACCGGCGGCGTACTTATGCACCCACGGTACGTCGGATTGCAGAAGAGTCGCTAATGCTGGGATAATGACCTCAGCCGGCTGTCGGATTGCCCCGAGTGCCTCAATCGTATGTGTGAGAAGCGATTGCCTCTTTTTCGAGAGCTTGGGAATCAAGTCACTTAGTTCTTTAAGGAGCGTTATCAATGTAGGAACCGCACATGGGGATCCGATTTCCCCGAGCGTTTTGACCACCCGGCAACGGGCATTGACATCTAAGTCTTGATTGCGCAAGACATCGATGAGTTCATTCGCCAGTGGCGTACCGCCGATTCGCCCAAGTGCTGTGGCAGCGTTCTGTCCCAACAGTGACGATTCGGTTAACATTAGGTGCATCAGAATTGACCGAATCGGTGAACCCAGCTGTTGGAGGCCAATAATCGCACGTCTCCAGATCTTCCGGCGTGAAAGTGCTTTAACCAACACAGGTGTCGCCGCAATTCCGCTGATCGCCACAAGCGAGTTTACAGTATAATCCGCACTCACGTCCATAATATCAAGCAAAATGGCTTCGTTTCGACTCACTGTCAAAATATCGGATTGCTAATCGGCTGCGAGCTGTTGTCCATCGCGGGTCGGGTCGGACTTGGGTGCGAATTCACCAATGGCTTGACCAAAGAGAAGCTCGTCTGTCAAACCATACTGCCGTCGAAGTTGGCCGATGATGCGGAGATAGCCACGTACGCGCCCCATTTCTAAGTCATGGTCTGTTGCATTGCGTAGCGCTTGAGCAACCCGCTGCCCACCCCCAAATTCAACGAAGGATTGCGCCAGTTGGGTGGTATCGCTACCCAAACACTTTTCAACGAGATACATCGTATCGGCGAGTGCCTCTTTTTGAATGAGTTTTGTGTGATTCAGCACAACCTCCCACACATCATCCAGTCGGGTTTCACCCGCAATTGCAATCGCATCGTTGGCACTAATCCGGACGAACTGATCGGTATCAAGTTGCATGTCTTTGGCAAGCTTCAACGCCTCGGAAGTCAAGCATTTCTGCAATGCTTCAGTGGCATACCAGCGGACATCCGCACGCCTGTCAGTCATGGCTATCTGTAAAACTTCCAACGGCACGGGCTGAGTGCTTGTCATAAGCTGCCACGCCGCTTGTACACGTTCAGCCACCGTCTCAGATTTAAGTCCATCCACCCACGATTTCTCGTGTGATGATGTGGTGACCGTTGTAAACGTCACTGGCAGAATGTTAAGACCAAACTGGACCGGTTTCGCCGGGGGGACGTCGTTAAACACAGCCCGCAGAAACCGCTGTGTGTTTTGCACCGCGAGAGTCGGCACATCGCTGTGCCACATCTTGTCAACCGTGACGTTGTGGATATGTGTCTGCCACGGCCTAAACGCTCGCAATTCACCGGACACCAGTGGCAGACTGACGAGTCCATTATCTTCATTGAGGCTATACGCCAATCGCAGAAACTTAGGGCTATCAACGCGCTTCATGCCACAGTGCTTCCCAAAGTATGCCTTGACCTTCGCAAAAATTCTGTCATGTTGAGGCACAATGGATTTACCCTCGAATTCTTCGGGGAATGCTTCAAAGGGAATCATCAGATGTAGGCTGCGAACACCACTGTATTTGATTCGGTAACAGACATCGAAGTCATCAAGCAACTCAATGATGCCAGAGAGTTGTTCAAACGACCGCCGCCACCCGGGTAGGTCGGCTTCAAAGACGAGGTCGAATCCAGCGGTTTTCCCATTCTGTGTCATTAACTTTGGCGTATGAAAAGAGAGGTAATTTCCCTTTCTAAGTGGACTGTCTAAAGCCACTGTGCCGTTATCCCCCTGCACCGGGATAATGATGTGATCAATGAAATCGTTGATGGATTGTTTCAGTTCCCTGGTAGTTGCCGGAGGCAGTTGAGAAGTACTGTCTTCTTTCCTTAAATTGCCACGAAAGTCATAATATTTCCCACGAAAAGCCGGAAGTACGTTGCGCAAATGGCATTCGTCAAAGATAAATCCAACAACATCCTCCCGATTATAGTAGGCTCGCATCTCTGCCAGGGTCGGGTAGCGTCCGAAGGTTTGGTGATTCTCCATGATTTTCTCCACACTTCCATGAGTTGACGAAAGTTATCGTCGATTCTCAGATTAAACTCATTTTATGCTTCTAGCTTCATCGAAAGCTACGATAACGCGCCTCACATGTGAGGGCAGGTGCATTGAAAATGCCGGAAAATACATCTTCGCCACTTTGCCGCCCCAGATGGGAAATACATCACTGTTTACCGGGTGATCGGCGACTGGCTCAGAGAGTGCTGATGTGATATACTTGGATATGAATCAAAAATCAAGATGAATGATTGATTATGGCACAAGAGCTAAAACAACTCATCTCCCAAGGAGAAACTGAGACAATCGAGTTCAAAGAGAGTTTCGACCAAGAGGCCGTCGAGACCGCTGGTGCATTTTGCCAATACACAGGGTGGCGTGATTCTTATTGGTGTAACGGATAACAGCACGGTCAAAGGGGTGTCGGGCAACCGGCATTCCTACCGCGTCGGCGGCGGAAAAGGCGAAGGCGGTTGACGATTGTAATGTGGATCGCGAGATCATACTGATTGGATAAAACCCATGTCGTTTACGGTCGCTCAACGTTGATGGACGGGTACTATGAAAACAATCACCAGCCATCCTTATGCAACACCAGCAGACTTGGGTGCAATGATAAAATTGCTTATTGAAGCCCGACCTGCTGAACGGGTCGCGGAATTCCCATCCATCGAGGATGTGCGCGAGTTTATGGGCGTGGAAAGTTTTCAGACAAACACGCGGCTATGGGAAGACGTTTCTGGCAGACTGATTGGATTTGCGATTCGAGATGGTAGTCATCTGATGTTTGAATTCATGCCCCATCACGATGATGTAGTTGCACAGATCATGGCTTGGGCAGAGACCAATGGCAGACTGGTTAACGAGAACCGTCTTATCTGTGGGTGTTCCGATTCCGACACCGAGCGAATGGCCCTGCTCGAACTGCACGGTTTTGTGGCAACGGCAGATTGCTCTTTGTTGATGGCGCGTGCGCTCCATAAGCCAATACCTACGCCTCAGTTGCCATCAGGGTTCACTATACGACACCTTGAAGGCGAACACGAGATTGAAGCACTCGTTGCCCTGCACCGTGCGGCATTCGGCACCGAAAATATGACGGGTGAATCCCGCCTTGCGATGATGCGTGTATCAGACTATGAACCTTCGTTAGACCTCATCGCGGTTGACCCCGATGGTATATTTGCCGCTTACTGCATGTGTCATATCAATCACGAGGAAAATCGCCTAACGGGACGAAACGACGGGTATACCGATCCGGTTGCGACACACCCGGCGTTTCAACGATTGGGGCTGGCGAAAGCGTTATTGTTGAGAGGGCTTTCTCTGCTTCGTCAACGGGGCATCGACACCGCTTACTTAGGGACAGGCGGTCAAAACATTGCCATGCAACGCGCAGCGGCAGCGGTCGGTTTTCGAGTGGAATCTGAGCGAATCCGGTTTGCCAAGCAGTTGCCACAAGTTGAAACGAAATAAGCCTAACCAGCCGTTGCAGTTGACGGTGGGGATCTGCGGGTGCGCCACTTTTATACACGACTTGGAAGGTTGGGCGCAAATATGGTACAATGGTATCTTTGTTGGAAAGTGCCGTATAATAATCCCACGGATGTCTGGGGATGGTTCCCCGGTGCCACTCAATAAATCTCATCCATCGATTTGAAGGGAACTCGTTATTGAAAAGCGATCACCCCATGTTTATCATCCTGCCCCAATTCCGACAGCCGCTTTGCCTCAGATTTGCCCTCCCCTTCTCTCTGCTACTCACTTTACTGGCACCTCACCTCATCACTTCGCGCTGCGCGGCACAAGTGCTAAGTCCAACCGAAGAATCGACAACGTGGGCGCACCCTTTGCTCAATGTACCACTCGACGACCCGATGGCCTCAGAGGTCTATGACTTTGTTGATCGGGTCGTGCTCAAGTATCAACTGAAGGGCATCCTCAAAAACCGACGCCCCTACACTCACGGGAAAGTCTCGAAAATCTTGGATCAGCTCCGTGTTGGTAATTTTCCATTGACGCGGATCGAACGCAAACGTCTAGCACGATTAACCCGATATTTCTCAGTAGAATCCTCTCCGTTATTACAGGCAAAAGGAGAAGACTACCGTTTAGATCTCAACCTTGAATTAGGTCAAATCAGCACACACCGTACCAAACCCGCCAATCCGTCGGGCACGGAATATGCTTGGCAAACCCGTCCAATTGTTAGAGGAGGTGTTCGTGACGATTTCGCATTCGCCACAGATTTACGTTTCTACCTTATTACCAACACGGTCTTGCAGAATACCGTGCGTGTCGAGGTCGAAGAAAATCAATCTGGAGAAAATTTCATCACTGCTGGGCTCGTCCCTGCTTACGCAAAATTTAAACTCCCTTGGTTTGAGTTGCTCGTCGGGAAAGATAACCTAAGCTGGGGACCAGGGAGACATGGAAACCTCCTCCTCTCTGCAAATCCACTGCCGATGGATATGATCCAAATTCAGGCACAATACGGAAAAATTGGCTTTCAGGCTTTCACAGCGATAGCAGAGAGTTTGCATGGCAAGAAAACCCTTTCAGGCCATCGCTTGGATCTCAATCTCTGGGATAGGGTCAATCTCGGTATAGCTGAAACCGTAGTTATAGGCGAGGAAAATTTTGAGCTTCGCTTCCTCAACCCCTTTACAATCTACACTGTTACCGAGCTTTCTGGCGAAGGAATTTTGAAGGGCCCAAAAGAGACAAGCCTTGGTAACACATTGATTAGTGGAACTATGGAGTTGAGAATATTAAGGAATCTCGGATTATATGGCGAACTACTCATTGACGATTTTCAACCGCGTTACGGATTGAATAGCTATCGACACTGGGCAAGCAAGTTTGGTATCCAACTGGGGATTCAGCTTGTCGATCCCTTGTCAATTGATAACACAGATCTCAGAATCGAATACGCCTTTCTCAATCAGTTTGCCTACACGCATAAATCCCCGATTAACGCCTACACCCATTTTAATCGCCTGATTGGTCATGAGATTGGATCCGATGCCGATGATCTCTGGATCAGTTTCAGGCACTGGCTGACGGATGCACTGTCAGGGGCGTTAACCTACGAGCTGGAACGGCACGGCGAAGGCGATGTGACACTCCCCCACCCGGCGGATGCGCCACCTGATGATCGGTGGGAGTTTCTATCGGGAACACCGGAAGTCACGCACGCCTTTTCGGTGGAGGGGCAATACCACGCCATTGGGAACTTTCTCGTAAAGGGGCGATATACCTTTTCGCGCATTACAAACCTGGATCGTCGAAAGGGGGTTCAGGACAATCAGTATGAGGTGGTATTGATGGCGCTTTACCGTCTATGAGCAGCAGTTGAAACTGCATCTACCCTTGCAAACGCCGACTCAGCCCACGCAGGTGGGCTTTGCAGTGGACTTTGTAACTGTTGCTGCGGTTTACAACCGCCAGAATCTATTCAAGCTTACGGCGATAATATTCAATCACTTTTAATAAGAGCTCATCAATGCTGATTGCCGGCTCCCAACCCACATATTGGTTCGCTTTCGTAATATCGGGAATCCGTCGCTTCATATCTTCAAACCCTGCCCCGTAGGCTTCTTCATACGGTATGTGCTGGATTGGTGAAGAACTGCTTGTTAATCGAACCACTTTTTCGGCGAGAGTTCGGATGGTAATCTCTTGTGTGCTGCCGATGTTAAAAACTTGCCCTGCGGTGTCCTGACTTTCCATCAAAAGCACAAGTGCTTTGACGGCATCTGATACATCAGTGAAGCATCGGCTCTGTGTTCCATCCCCGTGAACGATGAGCGGTTCACCCGTTAACGCCCGCTGGACAAATCGAGGGACGACCATCCCGTATTGCCCCGTCTGTCGAATCCCACATGTATTAAAGAAACGTACAATAACGGTCGGAAGCTGTTTTTCCTGCCAATATGCCAGCGCTACAAATTCGTCTAGTGCCTTCGTACATGCGTAACTCCAGCGACGCATGCTAGTCGGGCCCATTAGCCGATCGCCGTCCTCTTTGTACGGCACCTGTCCGTCTTTCCCATACACCTCCGAGGTCGAAGCAATCAATACGCGCTGCCTTTTGATGCTTGCCAGTTCAAGCACAATTTCTGTTCCGCGCACGTTGGTCTGAATCGACTTGAGTGGGTTTTCCATGATGTATTTGACCCCGACAGCAGCAGCAAGATGATAAATCATATCAGATTCATCAATCAACTCTCGCATCAAGGATTCATCAAGGATACTTCCAGGCACAAACGAGAACTGCGGGTGTTCGTGAAGGTGTTTGATGTTGGACCGATTGCCTGTAGAAAGATTATCCATCGCACATACACGATACCCCTTTTCCAATAGTTTCTCTGCTAAATGAGAACCAATAAACCCGGAAC
>JAPUIP010000873.1 GCA_027296925.1 Candidatus Poribacteria bacterium
AACGCTTGGTGTGAGTTTTTCAAAAGGCTGTAGGGGCGGTGCTTGCTGCGCCCGTTGCCCGTCGTTCACAACCTATCAGGGCGGAGCAAGCACCGCCCCTACGAAATCGGTGCATCTGAATTCACACCAAGCGTTTAACAGCCATAAGACCAAACGGTTATGGATTCGGTGGGGAGGTACAAATCAGTATCTCCATCGTCTCATCGCCGGTGTTTTCCACACCGTGCTCGCACCATGGCGGGAGGTGGATGAACGTGCCGGCGCGGACCTCAACCTTCTCGCCCGCCAGCGTCATCGTCCCTTGCCCACGCAAGATGACATAGCACTCCTCGGTGTGGTGGCTGCCCGGCTCAAGCTCCACGTGCGGCGGTACATAGAACATTACCAGGCCGAGATTCTGAGCGGGTGCCTTCGGGTTAGCGGGATGGACAACCCGGACGCCGATACCGTCGCAACCGGGATACTTCACCGGCACGCCGTCCTGTGGGGTGACGACATTCGGCTGTACCAACTCATCGGGCTTCGGAAACGGAGGTTCTCCCTCATAACCTTTGAACATTGTGATTTTTGCCATTTTTATCTCCTGTCATGCTTGGGGCAGCGGTTGCCCGGTCTTCTTGTGATTACCAATCCCGTACGTAACCGGCGGTCCAGCCGCCGTCCACAACGAGAATCGTTCCATTGATATAGCTCGCTTCTGGCGATACCAAAAATAATACGGCGTGCGCTATCTCCTCTGGCTTGCCTGGCCGACCCAATGGGATATGCGATAGCAAGCTCGCGGCGTTCTCCGTATAGGCGCCGTCGGGACCGTAGAACAGCGCCTCCGTACCACGGGTCAAGGTAGACCCCGGCGCAACCGCATTGACGAGAATGCCCTGCCCTCCCAGCTCAATCGCCATCGACTTGGTCAGGTTAGCGACACCTGCCTTGGCAGCGACGTAGGCGCTCTGCAATCGCAGCGGCACCAGACCGGCGATGGAACTGATGTTGACGATGCGTCCCCCGGAGCCCTTCAGCATCGTTGGAATGACAGCTCGACTCGTTATAAAAACGCCGGTCAAGTCAACTTGCATGATGCTTTGCCAATCTTCCAGCGAGTATTCATGAATCGGTACACGGTCACCGCGGGTATTGATGCCGGCGTTGTTGATCAGTATATTAATCCGGCCAAGTTGGCCCATGACCTGTTCGACAACATTTTCCATCTGCTTGACGTCCGAGACATCACCCGCCAGCGATAGGCACGTTCCACCGGCGTCAACCACTTTACGCGCGGCCTCCTCACCGGCTTCGGCGTCAATGTCCACGATTACAACATGCGCGCCATTATCGACGAGCGCATGGACGATCGCGTTGCCAATGCCGTGCGCCCCGCCGGTAACGAGGGCGACCTGTTCATTCAAGTTCACTTTCATCGGTAATTTCCTCCTCTCCACTCACGATAGCGAGTCCGATGTATTATACTCGCCTAAAAGTCTGTGTCAACGAAATATTTCAGCAAGTTCCCATGAGCTGTCAGTTGCCCTTTTTGAGTGCAACCTTGATCATCTTATCTCCCTTTCGGAGTTGATCAACGACATCCATCCCCGCAATCACTTTCCCAAAAGTCGTGTAATTGCCGTTAAGACTGCGATAACGCGATGGGTTTGTGTCCAAGCAGATGTAAAATTGGCTTCCAGCCGAATCTGGAATGCTTGTTCGTGCCATCGCGACAACGCCTTTTCCGTGTCGAGGCATCTTCCTACGGAGCTTCGGATTTTCAAATTCGCCTTCAATCGACCACCCCGGACCGCCCGACCCATCTCCGCTCGGATCGCCACCCTGAATCACGAAGTTCTCTACATAGCGGTGGAAGGTCAGACCATCGTAAAACTTCTGTTGAATCAGCTTGATAAAATTGGCGACGGTTTTCGGTGCAACGTTCGGATAAAGCTCAATTTCGACCGTCCCTTTGTCGGTTTCCATCACAACGATGGGTTGGAGCATCCGCAGTCGCGCGATGATTGCCCGGTGATCTGATAACTCACCGACATCGATAATCTCACACCGCTCTCCCGACTTAACATTACGAAACTCGTTCCGGAGACTCGGACTGATGAGGACGTGATCGAGCAGATTTTTCTGGTCCTGGTAGATGTAGGTATACCGATTATTCGCCTCGACGGCGTTCGCAGTCTGGATGAGGTCGCCCCAGATGTCATCAAAACCGCGGAGTCTTTTGATGACCGGCGTCCCCGGTGTGTCGTTCATGTCGCCCATGACGATGACGTGCTTTTCATCGATCATCGCTTTGACTGCCTGCCGGCGCACGACATTGGCTTGCGCGAGCCGCTTGGCGTCATTCGTGCCGCGGCGAGAAATCAGATGCGTAATTAAGACATAGACAGGCTCGGTACCAACTTTCAATTCAACGCCGAGGATCTTCGATGGATTCACGTCCCGTTCCTCGTCCCCGTCAAAGAAAACCTCACGCTCCTCTGGGAAGTTCGTGACGCTCCCCGACTCCACCCTAAATTTCGTCAGAATGGCGACATCTTGACCGGTAAACGTGTCCCTTCCCTCATCAAAGACAATGTTCCAATCATCGCGATTGGTGAGATAAGCTCTGACCTTTTCGAGGACGGCTCGATTTTCGACCTCCACGAGTCCGACGAGATTCGCCTCGTGTTTATCAATGAGTTCAGCAATGGCAATGGCTTTTGCCTCGTATTGCTCCAATGTCGGCACGGGCACGGATTTGCCAACCACGCTGCCGTGCGGTTCTTCGTTGTCGAAGAAGAATTCCGTGTTCAGCAGAAAGAGGTTGATTTCGACGTCTGCGATTGCTCCGCCGATTAAGCCGAGCATCAAGATGAATGTTACGATGGAATAAACTCGTTTGTAAAGCATCACTTCCTCCTGTCAATTTCCTAATCCACTTTTTCCCAATCAAGCTGACGCTCATTCCACTCAAACACTTCGAGCGGACCGAACTTCAGGTTGACCGTCAGACTTTTGGGTGTCGGCGAACTGTCAAATCGATTAAAGTCGCGGCTGACCACATAGGTGTGCTGACCATCAGAGATCTCGGCGCAGGCGCTGATAAAATCGTCCAGACTCCGAATCGCCTGCCCATTAATCTCCAAAATCACCACTTTTGAATTCCCATTCCGCTCGCGTATGCCAACGCGGGAGAAGCTGCTTCCGGCATCCGCATGCGGGAGGTAGACGCCATCCGCCTCGAAGTAAAGCATCCGTCTGAGTTGCGGCGTGATATCGTGGAAGACGGAGCCCCCAAAGCGGACAAATCGACGAACCTTCCGCATCTCAAGGTCTTCCACCGGCACTTCAATGGTCATCGCCTCTCCGTTGCGATAGATATCCAGCGAGACATGGCCGCCCACGGTCTCGTTGAGTATCGCATCAAAAGTGTACAGATCATCGCGGATGAGCTTCCCGTTGATTCGATAGATGATGTCAGAAGCGCGAAGGTGCGCCTCACCCGTCGTTTTGGGGATAATTGATTCGATCTGGATGACTTTCGGTGTTCCTGCGTCCGAGGGGCCAGTCTCTGCGCGGGAAGCTTCCGGCAGTCCGAAATGCTTAATCGCCTCTCCAATCGAGATCAACTCCAGATCGACGCCAATCTCGCCCCGCTGAATTGTCTGACCACTTTGGATCTGTTTTAAGGCGTCGAGCACATACTCGATGGGTAATTCAAAGCTGGAAGTGTCTGTACCACGCGCGTGAATGGCGATGACTTCCCCCTTTGTGTTCCACACCGGACTACCGCTTGAACCGCCCGTGCGATCAAACGTTGTGTGAATGTAGCTGGAATGCCGATCCCCTTTGTTCACGTTGAGATTGGCGACGTTGCCATTTTTGATGGAATATTCCTCTTTTTCATTGTTACCGATCAGGAGCAATTCATCCCCCAAAGCGAGGTCGCGCCATGAACCGAACTCTACTTCTTGGAGCTCAAACTGAACTTCATTCGGATTGAGTTGGTAAAAACCGAAATCGTGCGTCGGGTCATAGTAAAGGATCTTCGCTTCTGTAAAGCTGCCGTCGTAGAAGTTAATCTTCACATAAGCGGGACTACTGCCGGTGACATGCCGGTTGGTGGCGATGATGCCGCGTTCTACGTCAACGATGAAACCGGTGGCGAAGCTCGTGCCCTTCGATTCTGTTTCAAACACAACCTCCGAAGAGGTTTCCACGTTGACGACCATCGGCTTAAAAGCAGCGATCTGGTCTTTCCAGTTATGTTCCGCGCCGGTTTCCGGTACGACCCCGCCCACTAAAATAACGACGCACCAGATGAAAATTCCTCGGCAAATTCTTGATTGACCAAAAGTTCGTGTCAAAGACATCATTAATTCCTCCGCATTGACGCTAAAATCCAAAAGGTAGGCATCGATTATAACATCTATCCGCGAGCCTGTCAAAATGGAACTTCAAGATCTGCCACTCTGTCGAAAACGGAGAAAAGCATTGAGCCAACCCCCAAACTCTGGTAAACTATTAGCCATCAGAAAATCTCTTGAAACGGGAAGGGGACTCAAATGGCTTTTCGATTTGCATTCATCACGGATACCCATCTTTATCCCGATGCCCCACAAAATTTTGGTAACGGCGCCCAGCAGCAGGAAAGCTGCATTGAAATCTACACCGAGTTAATCCGACAATTGAACGACTTTCAGCCGGCATTTGTCATCCACGGCGGCGATATTGTCTGTGGGGGAGAAAACTTTGGCACAACCATTGACCAGTATCAAGCGGCGTTGGTGCGAGCAAAGCACTTTGAGAAGCAATTAAACTTGCCCTGTTACTATATACCGGGAAACCA
>JAPUIP010000874.1 GCA_027296925.1 Candidatus Poribacteria bacterium
GTAAGCTTCGAGGTAAGCTTCGAGGTAAGCTTCGAGGTAAGCTTCGAGGTAAGCTTCGAGGTAAGCTTCGAGGTAAGCTTCGAGGTAAGCTTCGAAGTAAGCTTCGAGGTAAGCGACCGAAGGAAGTGCCTGTGGTGCTTCGAGGGGAGCCTGCCGAAGGGATAAACTCCGCGAAAGAGCTCGTACACCACGAGATGACAGAGATTCTTCCCTTCTCTTAGAATGACAGACAGTGTTTTATATGGCGTTGGCAAATCAGCGTCGCTATTCAAGCGGATACGCAATCGCCGCCGATGGATAGATCGCCACCTTTGGCTTTTGATCACGATATTTCTGCTTCAAGAAATCCAGGATCTCATCCCAGGATTCCATCAACTTGGCTCTCGGTTGGGCTTCCAAGACTTCCGTTAGACCGACGGCTTGAGAGAAAAGGATATAATCCCAATCCGCGGATCTGACCAGGGGTTTCCGTTCCTCGCGTTCCCGATTCTCCTCCGCACGCTGCCGCTTTGCTCCAAGGATGCCCGCCCGATGATAGCACACACCCTCGTCTCCCGAGGAAACCAGGATGCGTGTCGCTTCGGGTTGAGAATACTTCATGGGCCACCCACCAATCTGGCCGTAACTGAGATCGTGGTCGCGCGGGTAGCCGGTGGTGACGACAATATCGGCATCCGTCATCGGCGTGACCCCGTAAGCAACTCTGGAGACCTCAGAAGCGGCGCGATGGGCATCGACCACATCGCCGACGAAAAGCGCGGTGATCTGCCGTCTGTCGTTGAGGGTGGTTATTACCGTCGCATTGACCCCGAGCATGCGGGCAGCCTCTTCCGAGTTGAGCCGAAATTCATTCTCAACATTCCCCGCAGTTCCGCCACCCTTCAACGTACCGTGGGCGGTACTGATGGTTTTAAAGTTGGACACGCCGGGGATGACGATCTTCCCGCCGCCGCTAAAAGCGGCTGTTCCATGCGGCCAGGCACCCCCGATGCCAATCTTTATGTCGCAATCCATCACCCATTGGTTGACGTGAAGCGGCACCCCGCGTGACGTTTCCCCCAAATAGATATATGGGTCATCCAACTCATTCTGCTTGATGCGGAAACGACGTACCGTGTCCTCACCAAGCTTCTTCACGAGATCCGCATGTTTCATGCTTCTGTGACAACCAAACCCCATGAAGATTATGATGTTTTCTTCGGAGATACCCCCCTGCTGAAGTTCCTCTAAAATGAAGGGAATCACTTTTGAGGTCGGGGTGGGCCGGGTTAAGTCGTCGGCAATGAGGACGGCACTTTCCTTGCCCTTTGCCATTTCCGCGATTCGTGGAGACCCAATCGGTTGATGGAACGCCTGTCGCATCTGATCTTCGGTCAGCACCGGACGCTTTTCAAACGCGATGACGTTGAGGTCCCAGTTGTCAGGAAACGTTAAGTTGACTTCTCTATCACCATACCAGGCAGCGGTTAAAACTTGAACGCTTTGCATATTGATCTCCTTACTTGAAATAATTGCAAATCAGTGTCTGATGCCCGTCAATTTACTCTCTCGGATACGCAATTGCCGACGACCGATATATCGCTACCTTGGGCTTCTGGTCACGATATTTCTGCTTCAGGAAGTCGAGGATCTCATCCCACGATTCCATCAGCTTGGCTCTGGGGTGGGTTTCCAAAACCTCCATCGGTCCCACGGCGTCAGAGAGGAGAATATAATCCCAATCTTCGGATCTGAGCAGCGGCTTTCGTTCCTCGCGTTCTCGGCCCTCTTCCTCACGAAGCTGCTTGCCGCGGAGGATGCCCGCCCGATGATAGCCGACACCTTCGGTGCCAGCGTTAATCAGGATGCACGTTGCTTCAGGCTGGGAATGCCTCATCGGCCAACCGCCCTGACTGCCGTACTTGAGGTCGTGATCACGCGGGTAGCCGGTGGTAATGACGATGTCGGCGTCGGGCATCAGTTTAATTGCGTAGGCATCTCTGGCAACCTCGACGGCAGCACGATGCGCTTCAACCACATCACCGACAAACAGTCCGGTGATCTGGCGCCTGTCGTTCAAGATGGTCAGCACCGTTGTATTCAACCCCGCCATGCGTGCGGCTTCTTCGGAGTTCAGGCGGAATTCGTTCTCAACGTTGTCAGCCCTTCCACCACCCTTTAACGTGCCGTGAGCACGACTAATGGTTTCAAAGCTTGCTATACCGGGAATTGCCATCTTCCCACCGCCGCTGAAACCGGCGGTGCCGTGTGGCCATGTTCCGCCGATGCCGATTTTTAACTCACGATCCATCACCCACTGATTGATGTGGAGGGGTATACCACGCGATGTCTCCCCCAAATAAACAAATGGATCATCCAACTCGTTCTGCTTCACACGGATGCGACGCACGGTGTCCTCACCGAGTTTCTTCGTGATGTCATCGCGCCGCATCTGTCTGTGGCAACCAAACCCCATGAAGATTAAGATATCCTCATCGGCGATACCGCCCTCTCGGAGTTCCTCCAAGATGAAGGGCATGACCTCGGAGGTCGGGGTTGGACGGGTTAAGTCGTCAGCGATGAGGACGGCGCTTTTCTTGCCCTGCGCCATCTCAGAAATTCGTGGCGATCCTATTGGCTGGTGGAACGCCTGCCGCCGCTGATCTTCGGTCAGCACCGGACGCTCCTCAAACCCGATGACGTTGAGGTCCCAACCGTCAGGGAACGTCAAGTTGACCTCCCGGTCGCCATACCAGGCGGCCGTCAAAACCTGAGCTGATTGCATTGTTGTCTCCTCTTTGGAATCAATGAAGGGGGCCATCTCGTTGCGCTAGAGACTTGCCCACCGGTATTGGCTAAACGAGCAAGCTGCTCGCCCTACGCAAACGTTAAACACAGCCGGGAAATTCCCGGCCACGGATCAAAAGATAATCGGATTTACTGCCATCGCCCACATACTTTGTTTGCGCACTCATATAGTGCGTGGCATATCCCCGACGCCGCTTCGCTGAGCGGTTCGCATGGCTGCTGTGTAGCAGCAGACTGTGATGGAAACTGCAATCCCCGGCGTTCAATTCGACAGGCACTTCGGTTTCTCCCAGCTGATCCGAAAGCGCCTTTTGCTCGATTTCCCGCTCCCGCTCCCTGCTGATGAGCCCCCACTTGTGACTTCCCGGAATCATCCACAGACAACCGTTGTCAACCGTTGCATTGTCTAACGCCGCCCAGCAACTCACGAGATTGTAGGGAACAAGCTGTCTCCATGAGTTGGAATCCTGATGATACTCCTTGCGTGAGCCGTGCTCAGGCGGCTTCATGAACAACTGATCGCCATACAACTTGATGTCGGGACCGAGCAGACCGACGATGACATCCACGATCTTCGGATGGGTCGCGTGAGCCCGCATGACCTCATCATAAAGAACGAGACTCCACAGTTTACGGACGGCATCTGTTTTCGATTTTGCTACCACCTCGCCCCTGCGAATCGCGGGCTCCTCCTGAATCCACCGTGGTGGCACGTGTGCCGCTTTGCCGGAAGCAATCAGGTCGGCGCGTTCTCTGAGTGTTTCTACCTGGTTCCGGGACAGCAGGTTCCGGATGACTAAATAGCCATTTTCTTCAAAGCTTTGCTTCTGCTCATCGGTTAGCGCCATCTCTGTGGCCCCCTTGTAGTGATTGTGCGGCGGTGAACTATGATTCCTCCGAAGATATTACATTTTATCCCGTAGGGGCACCGGGTCGAGCCATAGTGTCACTGGATCAATATGAATAAACGCCCGGTTAATCTCACGTAAATCTTGCAAACGGTAACGAACTGCCATACTCACATCATGCGCTTTTCTTAAAGAGAGCGTATCATCAACTTCAATGTGGATTTCAACGTGAATGCGGTCGCCAACGAAATGCGCGCGGAGATCGTTGAATGCGGACACACCGGGAATCTCCATTGTCGCCTCACGGATTTTCTCCATCATCTCCTCCGTTGGGACCTTCCCCATCAGATAACCGATAGCTTCAAGACCCACCCGGATACCTGAAAACAGAATCCAGCCACCAATCAAGAGTCCGGCAATGTCATCCCAAAAGCGGCCTAAGATTAAGCCAACCAGGGCAACCAGCGAGGCTAAGGCATCGTTGCATGAATCGACAAAGCTCGCGCGAAGTGCCATACTCTGAGACTTCGACCATGCGATGTGGTAGGCGAAGCCCATGCCGACCTTCATAACAATCGAAATGCTCATGACAATCAACGCCAACGGATCGCGGTTGGCATGATGTGCCTCAAAGAAACCGAATCCCGCCTCTTTGATAATCGTCGCACCCAGGATTGCGGCGAAAATGGCGATAATGAAACCTGCCAACGGCTCCGCCCGCCGATGTCCAAAAGGGTGGTTGGCATCCGGTGCTTTCTCCTGCAGCATGACACTGATATGAATCGCGGTGTAGGAAAAAACGTCCAGCAGCGAATTCAGGGCATCGGACAGCACCGCGGTGCTGTCGGCACGAAGTCCGGCATGTAGCTTGCCACCGAAGAGTAAGATGCTCAGCACTACACCAAGCCGGGTTAACTGTTCTTTCTGCATGGAGAACATACTCTCGCTGGTTGCTCATCAGAAACTGGATTTGGTTGACCATTTTGCCACAACGACGCTTTCGTGTCAAGTGCTGTTTTCCATTTTGCAGAGACCTTTACTTCGACTTTGTCACATTGCCCACGCATCCAGATTCTGTCTGAGTTACAAAATACGTTGATTGTGTATGGGCGTTCAATTGAACACCCATACAGGTGGATCGGATTTCTAATGTAACAAAGTCACTTTATACCATTTGCAGTTTTGTTTGAGCATATTCGCAGATTTCTGGTAGGGGCGCTGAAAGGGTGCGGCAAGCAGCACCCCTACGCTGCGCCCACCTGTCGGGTAGGGCAAGCACTGCCCCTACAAAATCATATCATTTCAAACTAAATATGGTATTACTACCAGGTGGCCGCACTTTCGTGCCTAAAATGCACCAGAAAGTTTGGCGCTCCTGGCTTTTTCTTCATCCACGAAGTAGAGCAGAATCAGCCCCACGACAAAAAAAATCATCAACGAAATGATAGCCTTCCTCGACGTTCCCGTTACCTGCCGTATCACCGCAAAAGCCAGCGGTCCCCAGATCGCAGAGAATTTACTGAATACGGAGTAGAAGCCGTAAAATCCCGCGCTGGCGTTTTCTGGAACCATAGAACCGTAAAGCGATCGGCTGAGCGCCTGTGAGCCACCCAGAACGATTCCGACCACAATACCAAGGATGAAATATTCGGTCGCGGTATGGAGAAAATAAGCGTAAGTGACGACCCCACTCCAAAGGCATAACGATAACATCACGGCATGCTTGGTTCCGATTCTACTGGCCAGTTTACTAAATAGCAGGGCGCCGGCGGCGGCAATGATCTGAATAATCAGCAAGGTTACCATCAAGACCGTTGCGGAAAGCCCGAGCTCTTCTGTGCCATAAATTGTCGCCATATTGATGACTGTTTGAATGCAATCATTATAAATCATATAGGCAACTAAAAAAAGTAAGAGGTGTTTGAAGCG
>JAPUIP010000875.1 GCA_027296925.1 Candidatus Poribacteria bacterium
CGTGCTATCGCCCCGCCAGAGCCGTTGCATCTCCTCGCATGTCTCCAGCAGATCCGCAAGTTTTCCCTCCGCTTCGATTTTTCCATCTTTGAGGACGATGATATGATCTGCACGTTGTAAGGCCGCCCGTCGGTGGGAGACAACGAGGCATGTCCTTGCACTCTCGCCAAGCGGAGGATGAGCATTGCGGAAACCCCGAGCTATCACGGCGGCGTCTTGTTGTTCAAAGATTCGTTCCCACAGGGCGCCCTCGGTCTCCACATCAAGGGCGCTAGAGAGATCGTCGAAAACGAGCAACTCGGCATCCCGGACGAACATACGGGCGGCAGCCGTGCGCTGGATTTGCCCACCGGAGAGCTTAACGCCTCGCGTGCCCACCATGGTGGCTAAGCCGTTTTCCAACTCTTGCAGGTCTTGTTCCATCACCGCTGACCGTATAGCTGCGGGGAGATCGACGCTGTTCTCCGGCAGCCCCATCAGGATATTATCCCGGAGCGTTTCGCTGAACAGCCGCGGCACTTGGGGGGTGTAGGCACTCCGGGGCGGGCCAAAGAAAGTGTTCGGATTCTCGACAATTTCTCCGTTCCAACGAATCTCACCGGCATCTTTAGGCAACAAGCCCAACAGTGTTCGTAAAAATGTGGTTTTGCCAGAGCCAACTCGTCCCGTGATAACGGTAAAGCTTCCTCGCCCCACGCTCAAGTCGATGCCTTCGATGCCGCGTTGTGAATCTGAATAACGGTAAGTTAGCCCCGAAACTTCAAGCGTGATCAGGCGATGAGCGTCTGTTTTGGGAACGTAGGGGATGTCGGGAAGGGCCCCGCGCATATAAACCGGACCGTGCGCCACCAGGGTTTCCGGCGGCGTATCGCCCAGCAACGCAATCATTCGCTTAATCGAAACGCCGCTCTGTTTGTATTGCGCCATAACCCCACCGAAATTGAGCGTGACAGCCGTTAACCAGCCGAGATAGTAGACAAAGAGCGCAAAATCACCGACGGTAAACGTCTTTGCTTGCATCAACCCCCCGGCAAGAATCAGAATCCCGCCTGTGCCTAAATTGATCATGTTTTCAAAAACGGAGTGCAGCAATGCATTGAACATCCGATCTTTTACAGTGGCTTTACGACGTGCTTCATTGAGTTGGTCGAAATGGTTAATCATGCGCTCTTCAGCGGTCGCAACCTTCGCAGCCTGTACGGCGCGAAACATCTCGCCGATAAATCCGGTCACGCTCCCGGTTGCCTCGCGCTCGGCTTCGCGGTATTTTTCGACTCGTGTCATCGCTATACTCGCTACCACCACTACCCCTGCGATGGGTAGGAAAACCACGAGCGTGATGTAAAAATTAATCTGGATCATCACGACGATGGCGATGACCACAAATAGGAACGAGCCAATCTGGAAGGGCAACTGCCCCATAAAATTTCTTGCAATGGCATCCACATCGCCCCGGAAGCGACTGATCGCTTCGCCAGTCGATTCTGCCAAAGCACTGGCGCCATGACGATCGAGGATATGCTCGAAAAGATTCCTACGCAACAGGGCTCCAGTTGTAAAGACTCCCGTAAAATGCAGAGGGATATCAACGAATATAAACGCAGACCTCGCCAAAGCCGTCGCCACCAACAACGCGCAGAGCGTCCACGGTTCAATGCCCACCTGCGCGTCTCCGGTTAACCTGTTAAAGAAAGCCCGTGTAATCAACCCGGTTGCTTGAGGCGCAACGCAAAAAATAAGGACTCGTAATAGGGCCATGGTTGAGTAAAGTCCGGGGCAAAAACGTAATAGCCGCCAGATATACCACCATGTTTTCATGCCAGTACCTCCTCAAATCCGGTCTGGAGCAGGTGATAAAAATGTGAGGTCGGATCGCTCGCCAACTGTATGCGCTTACCGTATTCACGGATGCGACCATCCTCCAAAATCATAATCTCGTCGGCGCGTTGGACGGTCGCCAATCGGTGCGCGATGATGATGCCCGTGCGATTGTCCAGTAATCTGTCGAGTGCCTTTTCAATAAGCTGCTCTGTCGCCGGGTCCAGACGCGATGAAGCTTCATCTAAAATCACAAGGCCGGGGTCTTCGAGAAAAACCCGGGTCAAAGCCAACAACTGCGCTTCGCCTGCCGACAGACCGCCCCCGCCCGCAGCTAGCGTGGTATCTAGGCCTTCCGGCAGTGATTCGTACCATGCGGACAGTCCCAACTCTCGAATCACATGCAGAATCCGATCGTCGGGGATGCGCTTGTCAAAAAAGGTTAGATTATCCCGAACCGAAGCGTGAAACAGTTGCACATCCTGCGTCACCATGCCGATACGCTGACGTAGGTCAACCATCCGCTCCGCTCGAATATCGACATCGCCCAGCCGAACCACACCCGTCGTCGCATCATAGAGGCGAAACAGAAGGCGCGTGATGGTGGTCTTCCCACTTCCCGTGCGTCCTAACAAGCCCAGCACTTGCCCCGGTTGCAATCGAAACGACAGGTTTTGTAGCACCATTTCCTCTTTAACATATCCAAACGAGACGCCCTGGAATTCAACCGACAGGGCGGATGGTGGCAGATGGCCGCCCAAACCATCCTTGAGTTTGCTCTTTATGTGAATTAGCTCTTGTAGACGCCCAACACTGGCGCCGGCTTTCTGCAGGTCTTCCATTTGACGCATGATTCGTTCGATGGGATTCATCAACATATTCGTATAATGAAAGATAAGATAGACGGTTCCAATGGTGATTAGGTTTTTCTGAAATAAGTACGCGCTAAACCCCAACCCGACTGCGTTGCCTACCGCAAATAACACGAATGTTGTGTTGACCATGATATTGACCGTCCAGCCAGCTTTGAGTTCCTTTTGCAGCCACGTTCGCATCAGTTGGTAAAACCGTCGCAAGACATACGCTTTTGCGCCACTCGAACGGATGTCTTCCGTCCCTGAGAGGCGTTCTTCGAGAAAGCCGAACGTATCCGCGCTTGCCTGGCGAGATGCCGCCCAATGAGGCGTGGCAATATCTCGAAGGCTGTTCAAAACCAGCAGCGCGACGAGCGTAAAGCCACTTAACGGCAAGCCGACCTGCCAATCTTCGCGAAAGAGTAATAGGAGTACTCCAACGAGCAACATCGCATTGCCCAATACCTGAACGATAAACTGAGAGAAGAAATTGCCCAGCGAATTCACATCGCCATCAATCCGCTCGATCATTTCGCCCGGCGTTCGCGCATTGTGGAAGGACATATCGAGCCGCAAACAGTGGCTTGCCAAATCGCGACGTAACGCATTTGTCGCTGTCCAGCCGACGTTTTGGCTGATATACGTTGCGAAAACCGACGCGAGCTGTTGAACTAACACCACGCCGATAAACAGCATTGCGGCGACAGTCAGCTTTTCAAACCCGAGCCCGGTGGTATCGATAAAGTAACGGCTAATCTTGTCCACGATTCCTCGACCAGATGTCAGGTTACCACTCACGGTATCGATAAAGTAACGGAGAATCTGTGGATTGATAAGTTGCAGACCAATATTGCTAAACAGAAGTACGGCTAGCAATAAAACTCTGGGCCATTGTGGCTTGAGGTAGTCGATCAGTAAGTTCCAATATTGTCGGGCGGATATTTTCATCTTCTGTTCCTCAACGAGGAAAATAGGGATAAGAACACGGATTAGGTAGGATTTCGCGGATGGACCCCAATACGGTTAGGTTAAGCATTGCCATCGGTGGATTCCGAAAAATAACTCGCATACCACCCTATTAACCCTTTAGCACGCGAATAGTTGCTGCTACTCACCAGATGCGCTGAAAATCAGCAATGGCACGGACTGGTATCATAAAAGCAAATTTCAAATTCTAATGGTCGAAGCGCCGCAAAATTGAAAATTTGCAGTTTGCAATCCGAACCTGCCGCATTCATTCGTGCATAGCGGACTTCGATCAAATTCGGGATACGTGTAATTTCGACCCACTTGAACTTCTAAACGACATTAGCAGATGTCGCAAAATGTCAAACTCGCGCTTTGGAACAATTCTGTTTCAAAGGAAGTAATACATTCGTTTGTGTTCGTGCAATAACCTACTTTTGACCACGCACAGAAGGTTCTCGACTCAACTTCATTCGGAGTACTTCAAGTGGTCCGCCGGGTGCGATAATTGGTTCTGCCAATCCTAATACGTTTCGCGCAAACTTCTCATCTAGTTCCTTCCGAATGGGATCTTTGTCAATCTCATGCAGAGGCAAAAGCCCCTGTCCGCTCATAGTGTCGAACAGCTTCACAGCCTCGGCAAGCAACTTTGGCTTGAGTGCCGTTACGTCTAGGACGGGTAGGGTTTGTAACGCCGACTTGCCTATACTTCCCCTTCCAGACTGTTGCTTGTTAGAATGCCACCAGCGCAATAACAGCCCCAACGACGTATTTGCCCATAGAACCAGTGCTTTCTCCTGTTCAATAGATGATAGTCGAATAGATAACCACGCACGTCCACCGATGGTTCTGCGGGGCGTGAACTGCATTCCCGTGGACTGGCTATTGAAGCGGAAATCGCGGTTGAAGTGACAATGCGATGCGGTGTTCCAGACGCTTGCAACCTTGCGGTCAAGAGCCGCTTGCTCTTCAGTAGTCGCTCCACGACGTGGGATGCCTTCACAATCGGCGTCGAATGTCAACGTCCGTTCTCTTTTCGCATCATGAGACCAAAGCACGGGATAAGTTGGTACGCTGTTTGACTTTACCGGGGAGGTATCGAACGGTCCTCTTATTCCCCCTGTCGGCGTTTTGCCATTGATATCCCTATCGAGTGGCCCAATATCTCCGATTGCCGCAACTGTTGTAATAGGTATATCAACAACTTCTGAGTTGCTCATCGTTGGCAACCAGACACGCTTTTTGTTTGCAAGTTGATACGCTGCTTGCGCCAGAGACAGGTCTGCAATGCGCGACAGGTTCCAACCGCCGGAAGCAGGTAAGGGAGCATCTAACGCTTGGCCAATCACCTCATCGCCAAAGTGAAGGAGAGTACCACCTACAGGCCCATCCTCAAGACGCCGCAGCTTCTTCCCTGCTATCAACCGACGAATTTGTTCCGCAGCATTTGCCCCGATCAGCGGAAATGCGGGTCGTTCGTTGAGAATCACAAACGTGGCTCTCGTGCTGCCCGTCTTGGATTTGCGTCCGATGACAAGGCATTCCCCCATGCCTGTATCGGCTGAGAACGACATGTCTGTGCTGCCCACTCCTGCAATCGAAATTAACACGAGATTGCTGTAGTTCTTGGCTAGGAGCGCA
>JAPUIP010000876.1 GCA_027296925.1 Candidatus Poribacteria bacterium
CCAATAATTAAGAGCATGAGGGTTAGGAGCGAGGATTCTGCTGTTACCGACGAAGCTGCGCCCAGCGTCACAACTTCCGCCTTAGTTGCCGATGCCGCGAGTATGGATGGAGAGGCTGTAGCGGTTGTCCAACCTGTCGTCCGCACGGACTTTGCCGACACGGCCGTCTGGGTGGCGACACTCACAACGGACGCCGATGGCACCGCCGAAGTTAATTTGACCCTGCCGGAGAACCTCACCGGCTGGAAGATCAAGACCTGGGCGATGGGACACGGTACGAAAGTCGGAGAAGGGGAGGCTGAGGTCGTCACAACGAAAGATCTGCTCGTGCGCATGCAGACCCCCCGTTTCTTCATGGAAACGGATGAGGTCGTCCTTTCCGCCAACGTCCACAACTACCTTGATGCCGCAAAAGCGGTGACGGTGCAGCTTGAACTCGACGGCGATACCATCGAACCGATGACAGATCTGACGCAACAGGTGGAGATTGAGCCCGATGGAGAAGCCCGCGTGGATTGGCGCGTGAAGGTCATCAAAGAGGGCGAAGCGATTGTTCGCATGAAAGCCCTGACCGACGAAGAATCCGACGCGATGGAGATGCGCTTCCCGGTCTACGTCCACGGCATGATGAAGCAGGTGTCATTCAGCGGTTCGATCCGGTCAGAAGCAGCGCACGCGGAGATTTCCATCGACGTGCCGGAAGATCGCCGCCCGGCCAAATCCCGACTGGAGGTTCGCTATTCGCCGACGCTTGCCGGGGCGATGGTCGATGCGCTGCCCTACCTCGTCGAATACCCTTACGGCTGCACCGAGCAAGTGCTGAACCGCTTTCTTCCGACCGTGATCACTCAGAAGATTCTTCTCGATATGAACCTCGATCTGAAGGCAATTCGAGAGAAGCGTACCAATCTCAACGCTCAAGAGCTTGGGGATGCTGAAGAACGTGCGAAGGGGTGGAAGCATTGGGAACGCAATCCCGTCTTCGACGAGGAAACCGTCCGCGACATGGTGAAGCAGGGACTGAAACGCCTGACAGCGATGCAACTTGCCGACGGCGGATGGGGGTGGTTCTCCGGTTGGGGCGAGCGATCCTATCCGCACACGACTGCTTACGTCGTACATGGACTACAGATCGCGCAAGCAAACGATGTGGCGATTGTGCCGGGTATATTGGAGCGCGGCGTGGCGTGGCTTAAAGCCTATCAAGCCGAGCAGGTTCGCCGACTCCAGAATGCGAAGACGGAGACAAGGCCGTGGAAGAGACATCCTGATCACATTGACGCTTTCGTCTACATGGTGTTGGCTGACGCTGATGTTCTCGACAGTGACATGATGGAGTTCCTCTACCAGGACCGAAACGAGCTATCCGTCTACGCCAAAGCGATGTTCGGCATCGCCCTTCAGCATCAGGGGCAAACGGAAAAAGTGGCGATGATTCTGCAAAATATCGAGCAGTATCTGGTGCGCGATGAGGAGAACCAGACCGTCTTTCTGAATCTGCCCAACGGTGGCTACTGGTGGTATTGGTACGGTAGCGAGTCCGAAGCCCATGCCTACTACTTGAAACTCCTGGCGATAACCGACCCGCAAAGCTCGAAGGCGTCGGGGTTGGTCAAATATCTGCTCAACAATCGCAAACACGCTGGCTATTGGAACTCCACTCGCGACACGGCGATCTGTATTGAGGCGATGGCGGATTACTTGAAGGCCAGCGGCGAAGGTCAGCCAGATCTGATGGTTGAGATTTGGGTCGATGGAACCATGCGTAAGGAGGTGAAGATCACCGGCGACAATCTGTTTACCTTCGACAACACATTCGTGCTTCAGGGCGCTGCGGTCGAGAGTGGACGGCACACAATCGCGTTCAAAAAGCGCGGGACGGGTCCACTATATTTCAACGCCTACCTGAGCTATTTTAGCCTAGAGGATTTTATCACCAAAGCCGGGCTGGAGATCAAAGTCGATCGGAAGTATTACCGGCTCAAGGAAGTCGATCGGCGAATAAAGGTCGAGGGGTTTCAGGGGCAGGCGGTTGATCAGAAAATCGAGAAGTACGAACGCGAGGCGCTCGCCAATCTGGCAACCCTCAAGAGCGGCGATTTGGTTGAGATCGAGCTGGAGATTGATAGCAAAAACGACTATGAATACCTTGTCTTTGAAGACATGAAAGCGGCGGGCTTTGAACCGGTGGAAGTCCGTAGCGGTTATAATGGCAACGACATGGGCGCGTATATGGAGCTTCGCGATGATCGGGTTTCGTTTTTCGTCCGTTGGCTGGCTCGCGGTCAGCACAGTGTATCCTACCGCATGCGCGCCGAGATTCCCGGAGCATTCAGTGCGCTGCCAACGCGCGGTTATGCAATGTACGCGCCGGAGCTCAAAGGGAACGCCGATGAGATTAAACTATCCATTAAAGATTGATGCGTTAAACGGCAGGGCTTGGCGCTTAGCGATCTAACGCCTCCACGAATTCTCTAATCCTCGGAACGTTGTCCGTCCACAGTCCACCAATCTCATGCCGCAGCAACCACTCAACATCATGCCGGGTACGAGCGAATCCGCCTTCGACGGCGATGCCTTTGGCTCTGAGTTGTCTGACTTTCCGCGTCAACGAACGGAAGAAGAAATTGTAGAGGCAGAAGTGATTGATTCGGCTCCAACCGATAATAACCCGGCCCGCATCGATCGACTCGGCGGCTTTGAGGAAGTTCGCCATTGGATTGATAATTATCACACTCGTCTGAATTTCGGGTTGAAGTTGCTTGGCCTGGAGGAGCAATTCTCGACGCGAATCGAAAGTCAGAATGTCCACCTTATCGACGAGATCAGATTGATGAATCCGTTCGACAACAATCGGAATGAGTGCCTCTGAACTCTCTTTGGGCTCAATAAAGCAAGGCAGTCCGGTGTCCCGAACAAACGAAAGCACTCCATCCAGATGCGCAATCGGTTCATTAGACTCCATGACTTTGAGTGTCTGGACGTCCGACCAATTCAGTTCGCGTAGGGGAGTTGAACACCCCGTCACCGCCTCAATATCGTCCCGATCGAAGCCGGTATGAATGATGATCGGCTCCTGATCCTTGGTCAAGCGCACATCGCACTCGAAAGCATCTGCGCCATCGTCAAGGGCTTGTCTGAAAGCCGCGATGGTATTTTCCGGCGCGCGTTCCATGCCACCACGATGGGCTAATATTTTGATGTCGGGGTTCATCAGAGTTCCCTTGAATGTTGTTCAGATTGAACCGATGGGTCGCACAACAAAAATGAGCTTCAAAGAAAAATTCTCCGAAGCTCATATCGTATTACGCTTGACTCTTGAAGTCGGTTTGAAAGTCCGTTTTGAAACGCCAGTTTAATTCAACTTATCAAGTTCACTCAGTACCTGATTCACCGCAAGTGTGTTATCCGGCGGTGCGTTTTCAACATGTTTGAAAGCAATCGTGCCTTCTTTATCAATGACGATAACGCCGCGATTTGTGATGCCCACCTCTTCCAGTGCCATGCCAAATTGCTTCGACACCTCAAGATTCATATCGGACAACAGGGGGAACTTCACGCCGCCGAGGTTCTCGCTCCACGCTTTATGGGCGTACACTGAGTCGCGGTTAATGGCGATAATCTCCGCATTTCTTGCTCGAATTTCATCAATTTTTTTCATTGAAGTCGGGAATTTGTACGGAGCATACCGGCGAGAAATCGAGCGGATAAAATATGACCACCAGATTCTTCCCTTTGAAGTCGCTCAACGAAACCTCTGTGTCTTCTGAGCCGGTAGATCCTTGAAGTGTAAAATCGGGGGCGGGGCTTCCTACCTCTGCCATTAATTACCTCCTAAAAATGTTCGGTATTGTTTTGTGCTTGTATGTGCACACTCAGCGGGGAAAAGTGTATTTGCGTCGCAAAGTCTATCACAAATTGAAAGGCGTGTCAACTCGAATTTCGCTGATGACTATTCGCTCCCCGTGAAGTTCCAGCCGATGGCAAGCTGGTGTGTTCCATCAAGGCGAGCGTGATTTAACCAGGCGTAATCAACCACAATCGATCGGATGCGAAGTCCCCATCCCGCCGTAAATTCCCACGGCTGATTGTGCATGCCTCCCCGCAGAACAAGATGCTGACCGATGGCCAATTCGACCCCGGCCAGTAGCTGGACATCGACATCAGCCGCATGCCGCAGATCGGCGAAAAGCAGCAGATCGGGTGTCGCCTGCACGCCAATCCCCAACGCAACACTTCGTGGTAGGGAGTTTGGGATTTTCGGGCGATTCAGCGAGTTGAGCGCTAGCCCCAGCCGCAAGCCTGTGTGGATGTGCCACAGACCGCCGAAACTCACCCCCAACGCCGATCGACTGCCAAATCCATCGATATGAATGGCGAGTTGATCCAACCGCACACCGGCGCGCGCCAGCCGATTCCCATAGCTGATCGCCGCAGACCGGCGATCTTCGTGATAACCGGTCGTGTGAAGACGGTACCAACTCAGCCCAAGCGAGCCGCGATCTCTGACCGTATGAGTGTAGTTCAGCAATCCCTCTCCAAAGTCATCAATGCCATACGGCTGTGAGTAAGCGGTTGAGAGGACGGCGCGGGACGAAATTTTCGCAGCAGGATTCCACAGAAAAGCAGCTTTTCCCTCTGCCCAGCCTACGCTGGTTCCGCCTCTTGCCGCTACCTGTGGAACGAGTGGCGCGCGCTCAAATGCACCCTCAGCCGCTGGCAGCCTCCAAAGGCAACCGAAAAGAAACCAGAAAAAGATTAGGTAAATGATAGAAGGCATGGGCACAGGGAAGGATACTTTCGAGACATGGACATGCGTAAACGTCAAGCGAAAAGCGTTAGCGTGTTTTGCTTGAATCTGATGGCTGAGCCACTCAATAACGCTATGTTGCTTCCGACATCTCCGTCAGTTATGAGGCATGAAACTTGCTCAGTTCTGAAACTGAATGTTGTTTTCGAGAGGTGCGTACAGCAGAAATGCGCTTCGACTCGGTGGTTGATTTAGCGACAGGGCGCTCAATCTATTTCGAATTTGTAACGAGAAGCGGAAATTGGGAATTCTTTTCCGGAGCCAAACAACATCCATCTCTCGACAGAGTCCCATCAGTAAAAACGAGATCTAAGCGATAGCAGATAGGAAGTCCAATAATGGAAAATATGATATTTTTCTTAACATTTGTATTCGGGCCCGTTATTGGCGTGTTGATCGCTTGGCTGGTCATCCGCATCGGCATACAGCATTCGCACGAAAAGGGGCGTTCCGGTATGGAGCACGAATGGGCAACTCTGCAGGCAAAGCTGCAAGATAAAGAACAACAGGTTCAAGAATTAGAATCTCTGTACGAAACGACCTTGTCCGAAATCAATGCGCTACAGGAGCAACTGCAATCAAAGACTTGCGGAGAGTCGGTAGTTGATGAAAGCCCTGAACTTGCATCTATGCTCAGGGCTAAAGCGGAAGCGCTGACTCAGCTTCAGAAAGAACACGCCCAACTGCTGCAACGCGCTTTAGAATTTGAGCAGGGCTTGCAGGAGGAAGCACGGCAAAATCAGGAATTGAAAAATCGGTTTGAGCGTGGACAAGCTGAAGTCAATCGTCTCAGAGTGGAGCTCCGGGTTGAATCAAAGAAACGGGTAGCCGCCGAGAAAAAGGCTTCACGAATTCCTGAACTTGAATCCACACTAAAGACCAAAGAGAACGCGCTCACAGAAATACAACAGGAATTATCAGCATCCCGCATCGATCTCCAGATGGCAAACGACCTGATTCAAAAAACACTCAGTGGTGACCAGCAGCTACAGACCCAATCATCCGAATCACAGGAGAAGCTGTTTACGGGCATTCGGAAGCGGCTGGATCAGTTTGAACGGAAAATTTTGCAGCCTGAGTTTAGTGATGTTGTTCGGGTCATTAACCCGAAGAAGCTGAGCCAAAGCTTTCGTGAACTGAAAAACAGAGATCTTCAACCGGTTTTTAGTGGCTTCCAGGCAAAGTTCCGCAATATCATTGGCGGCTGGTTTGGTGATCTGAAAAATGAGTATACGCAACAGGCGCAGCAGCGGTCTGACCGAGTCAAGAAATTCAAGGCTGGGGGGCCTTACTCTATCCTGATTGTCGATGATAATCTCAAAAGCAGAGGGCAGCTAACGACGATCCTCGAATCGGCGGGATATATTGTCTACAAAGCCAGTCACGGAGAGGAAGGCGCAATACTTGCCGCAGAACATCGGCCAAACCTCATCTTTATCGATGTCATGTCAGATATGAGTGGACTTGACTTGACTAAACGTCTGAAGGTATCTCCCGGATTGCAAAATACTCCGATTATAATAACAGCACACGCCACAGCGGAAATCGTCCAAAACAGCGTTCAGTTGGGTGCCATAGACCTCATTACCAAGCCTGCTCAACGCCTTGTCGTCCTGGAAAAAGTCTTCCAACGGCTCTCACAACCGACCGAATAGATGCGGCTCAGATGGGGAGTCGACGCCAAGATAGGATTGCCACATCATCGTCACCCACCCTCAAGGTGTTTCCCGCCTAAAGTATTCCTCAAGCCCACCCATAGGTCTATACCCCAAAATCCTTTTCGCCTTTTCGACTTCGTATTTTCCATGGGCGAAGTAACTCAGCAGGTTAAAGACCTGGAAGTTATCGGGAACAGAGTCAATCTCCAATGCCAGACGACAGGCGTGTTGCAGGTCTTCCCACACCACCGTGAAAGTTGGGAAGTCGGCTTGCTTCACCGGTTCGGTTGGTTTCGGCCCCAAACCGTTAAAAAGGAAACAGATCGTCTGGATATTGTATGCTCGCGAGTAAATTTCGCAGAGTTCCAGACTGAGGTATTTGGTGATATTATAGTATCCGGTGCCCGGCATCGATGGCACATCATCGATCTCAAAATCGTGGTCATATCCGCTACGAACTAGCTGCGGTCCGGTGTGAACCACTTTCTTGATGCCTTGTGCCGCGGCGGCTTTCATCACATGATACGCCCCCAGGGTGCTCACCATAAAGCTTTGCACCGGATCATCGCGGATGACCGTGAAATTCATGATGGCATCCATGCCGCGGGATGCCTCCAACACGTCCTGATATGAGGTGACGTCAATCGTAACGATAGGCTTTCCCAATGGGTGAGGCTGAATATCCGCGAGGCGAAAATCGTAGTCGTTTTCCAATCCCGGCGTGACGTGGGGCGCAATATTCCCAGATGCGCCGAGTACGAGGACTTTCTTCATGGGTCAATCCCTCTCTGCAGTTCTTAGGGTGTTCTGCCGTGTACGGCCCCTAAACGATTTCAACGATCTCTGTATCTCATCGATTTGTAATCTGCAAAGTGTGTCATACGTCTTTCCACAACTCAGAAATGCTGCGATTAAGCCTTCCGATTTGGGGAGGAAGCAACGCGCTCTGCCTGCCACAGACGCCTGTTACCGTAATAATCGCCCGCATCCCGCAAGGGGCGTACCGTCTCCGGCAACGATAAGGTATAGACCAGCACATCCCTCCACGCCTTCCCATGGCGGAGGCGATTCCGCAATCGTGCTTCTTCGGCAAATCCGACCGTTTTCACCAGTTCTTTTTGCTCTGCATCACAGTCGGCGATGTAAATCTGGAGCGTGTTAATCGAAAGGTCTCTTGCCTGTTGCACTGCATGCGTTAAAAGGTCAGGTGCCTGCTCAAAATAGCTGGGGCAGACGCGAAAGCTGAGGGTGGCGACATGCTGCTCGTAGAACGTATCAAATCGCTTTAGCACCGCAGCACCGACAATCCGCTGCTTTGGATTTTCGAGCACCACGAACGCGCCGCACTGATTTTCAATCTGCTTCATCAGTTTCACAAAGTGACTCTCAAAACGTGTGTCACGGAAGCACTGGGTGAAATAATCTTTGATGAGCCATCGCGGTTCGGGATGGTTGTACAGCACCGAAGCGCGGGGCAGATCTCCCCAAGTTGCCTCTCGCACCTGCGCCTTGCCGCAAAACGCCAAATAGGTCTGGTCAAAATCTGCTGCATCGGGCGTGAGATATCGCATCCCATCCCCCACGTAATACCAGAAATCGTGTTTTTCGTATAGCCTGCCGGCGATGGGATTGGTGGTACACAGATAGAGCGCCTGCCCACCATCGGCGCGAAACCTTTTGATGAGCCGGTCTAGCAAAACCGATCCAATGCCTTTCCGTCTGTGTGGCTCGGCTGTCTGCACAAACTCCACCACTCCAACATCCCGCGTATCCGTCGGGGTGTAATAGCTCATACTGCCCGCGACTTCGCCCCCAATCTCGCCCACAAAGTAAGGCGTAAAAAGCCACGTTTTCATCTGTCCGCCGAGCAGGTCCTCCCGAATATCACCCCAACATCCGACTTTGCTCGCATAGTCCAAAAGTGGTGGATGCAGGATTTTAACGGTAAGTTGTTCCCCTGTTTTTAATGTCACAGTTTCTGTGTTCATGGTGCGTTCCTCTATCCCTTATGTGGAGGATTGGAATCACAGATCAGGCGGCTGAGCTCCGAACAGGTCTTCCATTCGACTGCTTCCGCTAGCACTTTGTTTATCCGCTTGCCGACCTCATCCAGGACCGCCAGCCCGGTTTCCAAACCATTCGAGAAAAGCGACTGCCAGTGTGTCAGCAAAATTGGCCAGCCGCCGGCATCTAATACCTCGCGAACCTTTCCGCGGCTTCCATCTTTCGTGATAATCTTATCCGCAATTCCATCGACAAACTCCGGATCAGATCGTGGAGAGTCGATGGTCTGCCACCAAAAGTCATCGACCGTCGAAGGAATCGAAATGAGCGTCGTATCTCCCTCCTGAAATGCAATCCACGGCTTTGACGCCGGTTTGTCGTGAAGTGTATAGAGAAAATACCACGAGAGCTTCCGATTGTATACCGCCTGTTGTGCCGCAACAATCGCGTGGATGTATTCATCTTCCACCGCCATTGCGAAGGTCCACGGCGACGTCACGCCGGTTGCATCGATGTCTGCGGCCTTCAGATATTCCAACGCTTTCGTGAGATAGGGCGTCAGCGTCCTTCGATCCTGCTTCTGTGACCAGGTTGATTCGCCTTCATCGAAATATCCGCCCGTACTGAGGTCGGCAGTCAGGTTGTGGGTGATCATCTCCGGACAGAAATCGAAACGTTCACTCAGCCGCCGTTTCGCCGTATCCATCCACTCACGGGTCACGGACGGATGGTAATCCTCGATTCCCGACAGAATATCCCCACGTCCGGCGGGCGCGGGAATAATCGAAAACTTGCCGGCGATGCCGTGCCTTTCAACCACATCGCAGAAGCGATCTAAAAACTCGTTTGGAATGCTATCCAGCAGCAATCGACCGTCATCGGTGTAAGGCGGACTGCCGTGGACCTCTTCTTTGTGAAAACGGTACACATGAATGAGCGGACAACTATCGTCAACTAGGAAGGTAATTGGTACCGGCATGACATGACTCCAGCGTGAAGGGTGATGTATGGTGTGTAGATGTTCGCTATCCAATAACTCCGAACACCTACCGAATCTAGCGGTACAGTTTTGCTAGTTGAGATGGAGGAACGCGCAGGAAATAGAGGAACGTGATCAACCAGTTAGTGAGTGTCGTGCGCACGATGCCACTCTGCTCCCAACGGCGGGGGGAGATGTGAATGCCAGGCGCCACAAGTGTGGTTTTGCCGAGTTGACGCAGTCTTCGAGAAAATCCCATCTCTTCCATAATTGGAATATCGGGGAAGCCTCCGATCCGGTAAAAGTCGAGGCGAGAGATAAAGATACCGCCGTCGCCGTAGAAAACCCGCAAACGCCGTGCCCTGAAATTTGCCCCGCGCTCGATCAGACGATACAGAAAATGCTTCCCTTCAATCCGTTGCTTGAACGCCCCCCCGACGTAGCCCGCCGAGATCGCCGCTTCAACGCCTTCGATTGCGCCGGGGTCTAACCACACATCCGCGTGCAAGAAAAGCAGTATATTCCCCGTCCCCGCCGCCGCGCCTGTATTTAACTGACGCGCTCTGCCACGTTCAGCAGAGATAAGCTGGCCATACTTTTTCGCAATCAGCGGCGTATCATCTGTACTCCCTCCATCGACAATGATCAACTCATGCCCTTGAAGTTGCGTTTTCAGTCGACAGAGCGATTGATCCAAGATCTTGGCTTCGTTAAGAACTGGAATAATAACAGAGATCAAATTTCAAATCAGCCTATTTCGTTCCCTTCAAATATTGATTCAGCGCAAGCAGAGGAAAAGCTGAAGCATAGATCGGATCGGCGTAACCCCCAATAACCTCCCAATAGATGCCGACACAACTGGCGTCCCAACCGCCATCCGGTTTTTGCCGACTGAGAAGAAACTCCAATCCCCTTTGGGCAGCGTGATTCTCACGGTCTGCAAGCAACAGGGCGTAGGTGGACCATGCCGTTTGCTCGACAGTGCTGTCAGTCAGATTGCCGAACATATCCTCCCCCCAGCCGCCATCACTGTTTTGTACGGATTCAAGCCAGCGAGCCCCCCGGTCAATCTCCGCGGACCCGTTCTCTCCGGCTTGCATCAGGCCGATAATCGCGCAAGCGGTTCCATAAGTCCGGTTGGCAAGCCAAAGATCCGTCCAATATCCCTCTTTGGAAATCTGACTTTCCAGCCACTGACAGGCTCGCTCGATCTGCGCCTCCATACCCGTTGCTTCACGCCATGCCTCCATCGCGTGGGCGGTAATGCTCA
>JAPUIP010000877.1 GCA_027296925.1 Candidatus Poribacteria bacterium
CAGCAAGCGGCGCCCCTACAACCATTCCGCGAATAGGCTCAAACAAAACTACAAACGATATTATGCCTAAATGACAAACGAAATCCATACCGTCCCAGCCGCAACCAGTGAAGAACACCAGCGTGTGACCCGATCCGCCGGAGTCGTCAGTATTGCCGTGATGGGGTCGCGTCTGCTTGGGCTTATCCGTGAAAAAGCCATCGCTTACTATTTTGCCGCCGGCGTTGGCGGCGATGCCTTCTATGGCGCTTTTCTGATTCCGAACTTAATGCGCGATCTGTTTGGTGAAGGGGCGTTAAGCAAGGCGTTTGTCACGACGTTTACGGCAACAGAATTGGCAGATGGAGAAGAAGCCGCGTGGCATCTCGCAAGTCGGATTTTTAACGCGATCATCCTGGTGCTGACGGTGCTCACGCTGATCGGCCTCCTCGCTGCCCCGTTGATTGTCGATCTGATATTCATGGGCAAAGGGTTTCAAGATGTGGACTTGAATGCAGCCGAACACTTCGGCTTCACCAGCAAACGCGATCTGACGGTCTATCTCACGCGGATCATGTTTCCGTTTCTGACGTTGGTTTCGCTGGCAGCGGTTGCGATGGGGTTGCTCAACAGCAAAGGGAAATTTGGCGTGCCCGCCTGTGCGTCATCTTTTTTCAACATGGGCTCGCTGGTCGTTGGGGTGTGGGGATATTATGCCGCGCCTCGTTTGGATCTGCACCCAACGACGGGGATGGCAGTTGGAGTACTCGTCGGTGGGGGATTACAGTTCTTGATCCAAGTGCCATCAATGTGGCGTGTTGGTTTTCGTTATCGTCCACTCATCAGCTTCCGTGATAAGCGCGTGCGACAAGTGATGCGGCTGATCGGGCCAGCGATTTTGGGAGTTGCCGCTGTGCAGGTCAACGTGTTTGTCAACGGTTACTTCGCATCGAAAGGTATCGGTTGGTTGGCGTGGATTCGCCGTGCATTCCGGCTGATGCATCTGCCGATCGGTGTTTTCGGCGTCGCGATTTCCACCGCCGCCTTGCCCAACCTCGCCAAGCTGGTTACGTCGGGGGATATGGAGGGTTTTCGTCGATCTTTTTCGTATGCCCTGCGCTTGATGTTCTTGCTGACGTTGCCCGCCTCGATTGGATTAATGGTGCTCGCGGAGCCGATCTGCCGCCTGATTTTTGAGGGTGGAAAGGCGGGAACTTTAGACACGCAGCAGACTGCAGGCGCGCTGTTTTTCTACGCTTTCGGACTGTGCGGCTATTCGGCGGTCAAGATTACCACAGACGGGTTTTACGCTTTCAACAATACACGGACCCCCGCCAAAGTCAGCCTTTTTGCTGTCGGGCTCAACATCCTGCTGAACTACCTTTTCATCTACAAACTCGATTTTGACCATCGATCTCTTGCCCTGTCTACCTCCTGCACAATCACGTTGAATTTTCTGACGCTGCTATTTCTCCTTCGACGGAAGATTGGGAGATTGGGGATGGGTGGCATTTGGCGATTGCTCATGAAAATGGCCGTGGCTTCTGCCGTCATGGGATGGGTGTGCTGGGGGTCAAACTTGCGGATCGAGACTTGGCTTGGCATAGCGGGGGTCGTCGCCCAATTGGTTGGTGTGTTCGTCCCCATCGGTCTGGGCGTGGTGGTTCTGATCGGCATGTGCAAGTTGCTGAAGGTTGGCGAGTTGGATCAACTTTTGACGGCAATCGCTCGGCGACGATGAAGTCCTTCTCTGAGGCAACTATCCCCGGACACGCGCCGTAGCGATAACCCGACATAAACGCCGCTACTGAAGAGGCCTTCGGTCGATTTACCGGCAGCGATTGCCTCCCGACCGACCTCCTCCAACACATCGTCAACGGCAAGACGGAGCGGCTCGATTTCCGCCTCCGAAAAAAGATGGTTGACAACGAGGAAGCCGTCACGCACATACTGTTCAACCTGTTCCTGAGTTAAGCTCATTCCTTCACTCCTTTCATTGGGCAGATAGTTTTATCCGTATACCAGACCATTTCCATGCGTAAACCCCGGCTATCAAATTCGGGTTCTTGTGGAATGGACAGCAGCTTTCCTTTTCCTCTTGTGGCTGTCACTGCCAGGCATAGCGCGTCGAGCAGATCGTCTCTTGCGACATCCTTACGCCTGTATTCGGATAGCGCATATCTTACAAGGGCGGCCGTCTGTGGATAAATGGATTGCAACATCTGCGTCCGCTCCAATAGTCCTTCGCGTCGCTTTTTTGCGTGGCTCATCGGATGACCCGCCAATCCGCTAAAACATAGTTCGGGATGGGTTTCCCGGATACGCGCTCTCGCCGATTCATCGTTTGCAAGCAGGCAATCGACTTCACGGATTTTCGCGCTGATATGCCAGGTTTCGCGGGACAATCGTTTCCCTGTCATCCGTTCATTGATGGCGCTTGCCTCTTCATACGACTCGGCATAGACCGCTGACCGGCATGGAGCCGGGAACACGCTGGATCGCCTCGGCCCCAGGAGTTTCCGAACCTCGGGGTCGCAACGGCGTTCTTGGGCGCCGCCGTCTCTCAGGCCAATCGGTATATCAATCAGGATGACCGATGCGTGACGATAATGATTCCAAAGGCTGGACACGTCTGGAAAAACGTCAATCTGCCAACCGTCGTCCGCCGTCAGTCCAACAGCGAGCCAGCCCGCCCGACATCCATCCACGCCAACGAACATGTTAATCTTAAGCCCCCAGCTTGCTCGCCAGATCATTGAAATCGCTGGCGACCACATCAAACGACATATCTGCCTCCAGATCTGGATTATCCCGTGGTCCGTACTCATCCGGTCGGGGCACGAATCCCGTCTTAAATCCGACCGCCTGTGCACCCCGCAGGTCACCCGGGTGCGCAGCGACCATCATCACTTCGTGCGGTGAAAGTCCAAGCAGATCGGCAGCGGT
>JAPUIP010000878.1 GCA_027296925.1 Candidatus Poribacteria bacterium
TGCGGGAAAAAGTTTATCATTATCGACCTCGGGTGGTTGCAGTGTTGGGGATTGGCGCCTATCGTAGTGGTTTTAAGCAACGCAAAGCGGTTGTCGGTCCGCAAAAAGAGCGGCTGGGAAATTGCCGGCTCTGGGTTTTGCCAAATCCGAGCGGATTGAATGCACATTATCAGTTGGGGAAGTTAGCACATCTATTTGGAGTGCTTCGCATTGCAACGACCGACTGAAGTTGGATTTATAATCGCTATCGCGCTATGCGACCTTTTATACAGACGAATGGCAAGCGTATGAGGGTGTGATTCCTGAAAAGCAACATCGGGTGGTCAAAAAGCAAAAGCGGATAACCAATCACATCGAACGATTCAACTGCACCTTGAGACAAAGGGTGTCTCGTTTGGTAAGAAAGTCACTCTCCTTCTCCAAGAAGCTTGCAAATCACATCGGCGCGATAAAGTATTTCATTTGCCACTACAATCTCCGAAAAGCATTACATGTATAGCACTACCGAATTTACTCACGCAACTTAAACCCACAACTGGACAGGAGATATTGATATGTCCCAAGAAAAAGCGTACAGAGTTCGTGCGATTCCCTGTAATCATAAGGCGTCCCAAGAGGAGCTTTACGAAAGGCTTAAGACAGTTACTGCCCCGCTGACACGTTCCTGGGAGAAGATCGAAAAAGCCCGCAGGATCGGTATCAAGGTCAACATGCAGATGCGTACCGATAATATCCGCCGCATCGATGGACGGCGGCAGGAGTTAGTTGACGAGGAGGTACTCTGTGCCTCGTTGCGGCTGTTGCGAGAGCGCACCGATGCACACATCTTCGTGATTGATACCAGTACGGCACCTCCAGGTCAGCGCCCGGGCTTGGATTTCAACATGCGCCCGATCTTCGAGAAGTTTTGTATCCCGTACGTCGAAGCCGGCGACCCGCCTTTTGAGCGGTACAAGGTACCTGGTGGCGGGATGATGTTTTCCGAGTATCAGCTCTCTGCCGCCCTTGGCGAAGCTGACGCCTTTGTGTCCATTGCCAAGATGAAAAACCATGCCTTTATGGGCATCACCTTGTGTCTCAAGAATCTCTTTGGTTTACCACCCATACCGCCCTACGGTCGCGTGAGGACATACTTTCACCATGTTATTCGACTCTCATATGTTCTACCTGACCTCGGCTTGATTACTCAGCCCTGCCTCAACATCATTGACGGTCTGACGGGGCAGGCGAGACGGGAGTGGGGAGGAGAAGGACGCATCTGCAATGCCCTGATTGCAGGCGACCACGTGATTGCGACTGACGCCTGTGGGACTTACCTGATGGGAACCGATCCGCGCCTCGATTGGCCGCATCCGCCCTACCGACGCGATCGCAGTCCTATCGTGGTGGCTGCGGAGCACGGTTTCGGTACGGTGAATCTGGATGAGATCGACTTTGACATGGGAGGGCTACAGCCACCCCTAGCGGAGTTTGATTCGACGGAGATGGATGCGAATGAAAAGATTGCCAACCTGCGTCGAACGGCATGTCAACAGGCCCTGTTTTATCAGGACAATCGCGAGTGGTTCGCAGGCCGTTACGCCGGTTCCTTCATCTATCTGCAGGATAGGGAAGTCGTCTGGAGTGGCGCCCAGCCGGAGAACGCAGGCACCGTCCAACAGCTGAGTGGGAAGAGAAATGATGAGGCGGTGTGGCTCAAACTCGTCGATCCGGAGGAGAAGGAAGGGGAACGGATGCGGGTGTACGAGCGACTCTTGGTCACTTAATCGGTTCACCTAAACTGGATTGCGCTTCGGACTTATACGCTCGGTGGCCAGAGCGAAAAGAGCCGCTGAAGCATTTCTTGCAGCTTCGTCAGCCTGACCACATCGAAGAAGCAAGCCTTTGTCTGGTGTGTAAATGGGAGAAGGTGATTTCTGGTGGAAAACAATACCATGCGACCATAGATTTCACACGTGGTGTGGTGACCGGCATCGATGTTTCCACGCCCAATACGCCGGAAGTGGAATTGGTGATTGTCATCTGAGGGGTTTATTCGATGGCAACTAAACAACAGGATGACATGTCAAAGTGGCTCATGATAGCCAGTGATACTCAATAGATCAACTGGAGAGGAATCGGCTGATTTTAACCGGGAAGGCGCACGGGTCGACGTGGCGATGTAAGCGGTGATGAAGTCTTCGACTGGGAAGGCAGACATCATGCAGTTCTGTGTCAGGGCCTTCCTGCCACCCGTAGGGCTTCCTGCCACCTGAAGGGTGCCTTGATAAGTACATGGACATAAGTTTTCGTAGGGCGGGATTATGCTACACCCGGGTCTATCGATCAAAAAAACATCCAAAATATCTCTCCAGGTACTTAACATATCCTAAATCAGTTGCCATCGTGCTATCCACCTTTACTTGCACCAACAGGAGAATCAAGAAATTTTCGTTGACTGAAGGGCGAGCAATGGGTAAAATAGCGCATGGATGTTATCCAAATGGAGGATGTGGCGGCTGTTGAACCTGGGGATAAACTCGCAGTCACCTCGCTGAAGTCCGTACCATTCCGAGTAACGACAAATTCATTAAAATTCCAAAGGGGAACATTGAAACATGAATCTTGTGCGATTAAAGACCATGAGCATTGGTATGAGTCTCATCTTGGTGCTCCTACTGACCGTAGCAAGCTACGCCGATATCCTGCCCGAAACCATTTCCGCCGCATGGTTGTTTGATGGGGATGCCGATGACATCTCCGGGAATGGTTACGATGGGAAAGTTGAGGGTGGCGCGAAATTTGTCAACGGGAAGTTCGGTCAAGCAATCGATTTTGATGGCAAGGACGATTGGGTCACGATATCGAAAAAAATTGGGGAGTTTGACAATATAACGTTCGCTCATTGGGTACAATCTACCGGAAGAGAGGGCCAATGGCGTGTTTTCTTCAACAACGACGGTTGGAAAGCTGGGGATATTCACTATCAACTCGCTCCGACAGGGCAAGGAAAGGTTGAATTTTCAATAAACGGTAATCCTGGCGGCAACGATCAATTTGCCGTTTTCTCAATCAGTGGAAAAGAGATGAACAAATGGGTTCATATCGCCACCGCATACAGCGCACCGGAGAAGAAGATTCGCTTCTATATCAATGGCGAACTTGACGCCGAAAACGACTGGGTGAGCAGACAGTCGCCGGACTGTGAGCGTCTGCGAAACGCATGCCCTCGCTTGAGAGCCGATCAATATTTGGTGTGGGAACCTTCGACTCTGGGTTGTAACAGCCGATGTCACCGTAGCCAAGGTCGTCTGCAAGAATGAAGAGAATG
>JAPUIP010000879.1 GCA_027296925.1 Candidatus Poribacteria bacterium
AGAGTACCATTCGTGCTGCGAAAGAAATAGCGCTTACACTTGCCAAAGAGTCAGCCGAGCATGCTGAGGCGTTGAGCGAGCTCACTCAGACACAAGGAGAGCCGTGGCACCGGATGGAGTCGGGAGGATTCCTCAACAACATCGTTTATGGTTTCAATGATGGGCTGACCGCGAACTTTGGACTTGTGGCGGGGGTTATCGGCGCCGGCGTTGAACCTCGCATTGTCTTGATTTCTGGAGTGGTAGGACTGATTGCTGATGCGCTCTCAATGGGGTCTTCAGGCTATCTCGCTGCAAAGAGCGAGCAGGAGGTGTACGCCTATGAAATCGCTATGGAGGAGGAGGAGATCCGGGTGATGCCTGAAGTTGAGGAGAAGGAGTTAGCCCTCATCTACGAGGTGCGAGGCATCGAGAAAGAACGCGCGAAGCAGCTGGCTCATGAGTTGATGCGCAACCCGGAACAGGCGTTAGCCGAAAAAGTGCGCGAGGAGCTCCGGATCGTTGAGGCCCATACCACACCGCTTAAGGAGGGATGGGTCACCGGAATCGCCACAGCTGTAGGAGCGCTCATTCCGGTCGCTCCCTTCTTCGTCCTCGAAGGCAACGTGGCAATGTGGACCGCCTTCATCGTAGCGATGCTCTCTCACTTTGCAGTGGGCGCCGCGCGTAGCATCTTTACAGGGCGTGGCATCTTCCGGAGCGGGATAGACATGTTCCTGGTCGGGTTCGGCGTCGCCGGCGCCGCCTATGCCATTGGAGAACTGGTCTCGCGCTGGTTACTCTAGCGCACGCTTTATACGATGATTCTGCGCCGTACGTCACACATTTTTTCCGACTGAAGGAAGGCCCGCACGATCACGCTGTTTTGAGTTTCTGTTCGACACTTTCCACCTTGTCTTCCATTGTCTGCACTCGGTCGATGCGTGTGCCGAACTTCAGTGTGGTGCTAATCCGCGGAGCGCCCATCTCATGGACAATTTGATGGCAGCGTTTAATCGCAGCAAAGACCGTATCCCATTCGCCTTCGATATTGGTGCCGTAGGCGTGCAATTGGGTTTTCAGCCCGGCTTCCTTGAGAACCCGTTCGCATGCCGCGACATATTTGGAAACCGACACGCCGACTCCAATCGGTACAACGCATAGATCCGCAATGACGTTCATATTGGTGGCCTCCTTTCATCTAGAATGATTATCCTGAAAATCGCAATCTATTATGGAGAGATCAAAATGGCAAGGAAGTTCTCGATCGTGTCATGGAATATTGAGCACTTCAGACTCAAAACCACAGACCATGAAAAAGTCGTCTCACATTTGAAATCGTTGCAGCCAGACATCTTTGCGCTGCTTGAAGTGGAAGGGAAAGATGTCTGGCGCTACATGTTCGATGAATTTCCCGATCACAGCTTTTTCATCACGGAAGGTAAACAGACCCAGGAGATCATGGTCGGCGTCCATCGTCGGTTGAGGTGCTTTCTCACCCAACGTACCGAGTTCAAGAGCGGCAGGACGTTCCTCCGCCCCGGCTTATTTTTGACGGTTCAGATCGATGGGGAGAATTATAACCTGCTTTTCCTGCACTTGAAAAGTATGACCAATCCCGAAGGGTTTGGTCTCCGCGACGATATGTTCCAACATGCGTTCCGGCTGAAGCGGGTGCTGGATAAAGCAATGGGCGTGGATCAGGAAGCGAAATTTCTGTTTATGGGCGATTGCAATACAATGGGGCTGGATTACCCTTACGGTCAAGCGATTGATGCGTCGAAAGAGATCAGGAGATTGGTCGGACGCGCGAGGCGTAACCGGATGAAACTTCTGCCCAAAGATTACGCGCACACATGGACAAATGGCCGGGGATTATATAGCGATTTGGATCATGTCGTTGCCAGCCGAACCATCCATTTCCAGTCGTGGGATGGGAAAGCGGTCAAGGTGGTCGGATGGAATCATCACCCCCCTGGGTCCGCTGCCTTCAACGAGTTTGTCAATCAAATCTCGGATCACTGTGCGCTGTATTGCGAAGTGCACTGAAAAAGCACCGCGGACATCGGAAAATCATTGTCCGTCGTTTTCTCCAACTTCAAATGGCTGATGCAGCAACCAGATTTGAGTAGCGTCCCAACAACCCTTCGCTCGATGCACTCGGTTGGGTGGTGAACAAGACGCAGACCATTTCTCGCACCGGATCACTCCAAACCACCGTTCCGGTTGCCCCTCCGTGCCCATAAGCTCCAGGGGAAATCAGATCGCCAAAGTACGACCAACCGGACGCCGGCTGAAGTCTCCATCCCAATCCCCAGATTTGACCGTATTTGACGTGTTGCGGAATATCCGGCATCGACGTGGTCTGATCCGTTGTCATCGCCTGCACGGTCGCGGGGCTAAATACCGGAGCGTCATCAAATACGCCGCCGTTCAGAAACGACTGACAGAAGCGAAACATATCCCCAACGGTCGAGAACATCCCACCCCAGGGCGCACCGAGATTCCGCCAATACGGTTTATTCCAAGTCCAGTCAAGTTTTTGCTCCTCCGGTTTCACATTCACGTGCGCAATCCGATCTGTTGGCAGATCGCCGATTCCCAGGGATGTATCCTTCATGCCAAGTGGCTGAAAGATCTCACGACGCAAAAACGTAGGGAGGGAAATCCCCTCGATCCGCTCGACGATTTCTCCGAGTATGGCAATTCCAGTGCTCTGATACCGGATATTTGTCCCCGGAGGAAAATGAAGTTCAAGGTCACAGATCCGGCGGACGAATTCCTTCATCGGGGCGTGTCGCTCTCGAAGCTGCTGATTTTCAGGGAGCATGTCGGGTAAGCCCGAAGTATGGGTCATCAGGTGCCGGATCTTGATCTCCTCTTTACCGCGATTGCCGAACTCCGGAATGATTGAACATACCAGATCGTCAAGCAAGAGTTTGCCTCTCTCGACAAGTAACATCACCGCTGCAACTGTCACCGGCTTTGTCACAGAGGCGACCAGAAAAATGGTATCCGACTGGATCGGCGGTGAATCCGGTTCGAGGTACATGCGACCGAAACAGCGTGGCGCAACCGGAACGCCATGCCGCGTGACAAGGATTGCGGCGCCCGGAATTCTTCCCGATTGCACGGCGTTATCTAAAAACCGATACGCTCTGTCTAACCGTTCCGAAGAGAATCCAACGGCTTCAGGCGAATTGGGCTGTGGCATTTCATCCTCCTTACTGCAGTAGATCTAAGACCGACCGTATTGCGTCCAGATGGATGCGAACCCTTTTTTCCAGATCGAGTCCCATTGGCGTTTCGAGAATCAGGCAACCGGTCTGAATCGATTCCGCCAGATAACGCTCTCGCGTCCACCCCTTCGACCCGACTGTGTCGAGCAACGTAATGACGCCGTGCTCATTTGGGTGTCCTTCAATTTGGGGGTCGCAATTGATGGCGCATATTCTCTCAACGCGCTGAATAATCTGATGTCCAATCGGCGTTCGACTTGAAGGGCGTCGCTCCCAGAGATAGAACCCGTCGCTATCACAATCCTCATGCAGGTCGATCGCCATATCGACGTGAACCCCCTTGAGCGATGCAGCGATGAACGACGTCTGCGGAAAACAATCGGGCGCACCGAAAGCCTGGTTGAGATCGACTCCCGCCTCATTTTCCCGCACATCCCGCTCGTATCCAAACGGATTATCGCATGGGGAAATCAACCACGCATATTGCGCAAAGATCGGATCGCCGGCAACGAGCTTGTCGAGTACCCGCAAGGCACACGCCACGGCTGCGGGCTCATCCCCATGTGTCCCCGCCGAGAGATAGATCAATGGCGCATTTGGGACGGCCGGTGTATATCGCAGGCAGCAGAGCGCATAATCCCCATCCGCGGTTTCGACCTCTTCTCGCCGCCAGATCTGCAGTCGCTCAGATTGGGACAATGCGGCTTCAATTGGCTTGATAACATCGGTATAGGATCTGACAATCATTGGTAAATCAGATTATAGCGATGCGGGAAAGGGAAGTCAAGTAGATTCTGTGTCGCGCCATGGCGGGCAGCGGCACAATTTTCGGCGGGACGGGCGCGTTGATCTTCGGGCGCAGAACAACGGTGACAAAATGTCAAGCGGATTCAAAAAAAGATGCGGTTCATAACTCGTGCCGCAAACCCCGGTTGTCGGAAGACACCGGGCGTTTGCGCCTCAACACACCTCGCGTCCAGAGACAGCCGGGGTGTTGTTTTCCAATAACTCACACCCGGCGTCTAAGAACGCAACGCGTGCGAGCCATTCCACTTAGAAGTACGTCGCAGCGCTGAAGAGAAAGGCAGCGCTCTTCGCCTCTAAGTTAAATCGGTCGCGCGTCCAGTTGTATTGATAGTCTAGCTTAAAAACCGTGTCCTCTGTTGGACGGAAGTTGAGTCCCAGCGTAAGTCGGTCGTGGCTGTCTCCATCGAGGTCCGTATCGAAGTCTACCAGACCATACCGAACCACGCCAGTGAAAACTGATTCCGGCAATGTCGGGACAATACCTCGCAGAAAGTGAACGTTGCCCTAGAGGTATAAGCCCTGCTGATCTTCAGCTTGAAGCCCCAGTAGCTGCTCCGGTATATCAACTGAGGCGCGGGCATACTCTCCCTGCAACTCAAATCGGTTCCACCGAACTTCTCCGTCCAGCACGAAAATCGTCAGGCTCCGCTTCTCATCCACTTCCAGTCCCTCGACGGTGTGTACATTATACGGCCCCGTATGCCCCGACACACCAACTTCCAGCGACGGATGTGGACTGATGGCAACCCGACCGACAAATGCGGGATTCTGATTGTTATCCTCGAAATTACCTTTCCCTTCCGGGATGCGCGTGCCGTCAGGGCTTCCCCCAAGAACACCATCGTTAAATCCGTTGACGGCATAGAGCTCATACGTCAACCGGGAATTCGCCGAAGGGTAGAACGCACCGAAGAACCCCATGCCGGCTTCCGACAGTGCCGTCCCGGTAATCTCCGTGCTGACCAGCGGCCGGTCGGTCAAATCGTTTGCCGGACTGTCGTGGGCGAGGTTAAATCGGCCGAGGGGCGAGAGGATTATCCCTCCGCGGAATGTCAGTGCTTCGTGAATCTCAAAATCGATTGTGGCGAGTTCGATCTTGATCTCCTCGCCTCCCTCCTCAAACTCCAGTTCGGAAGCAATCCGAGCACGGTCTGACACGGGCGTATAGGTAAAAAGATTGAATCGCTTCAGTTCAAATGTGACCTCTTCGGTGATGCCCTCCTCTCGCTCAAAGCGGAAGTGCGCCTCAGTTTTCAACTCATCTGAAACGCGCCCGGCGAACTAGAAGTAAGTGGCTACACTGAAGAGAAGTCCAGCACTCCGGGCCTCTAAATTGACCCTATCTCGAAGCCAGTTGTATTGATAGTCTAGCTTAAAAACCGTATCTTCAGCCGGACGAAAGTTGAGTCCCAACGTCAGCCGATTCTGGCTATCTCCATCAATGTCTGTGTCAAAGTCCACCAGGCCGTAACGAACAACGCCAGTAAACACCGATTTTGGCAACGTTGGGATGAGCCCGTCTAAGAAATGGACGTTGCCTTGAAGGTAGAAGCCCTGCTGGTTTTCCGCTTGAAGACTCAGTAACTGCTCTGGCACATCGATGGACGCACGCGCATATTCACCCAATAACTCGAAGCGATTCCAGCGAACCTCTCCATCTACGACGAAGATCGTCAGGCTCCGTTTTTCGTCGACTTCAAGCCCTTCGATTGTGTGTACGTTATATGGCCCCGTATGCCCAGAAACGCCAATTTCCAGACTTGAGTGTGGACTGATGGCAATGCGACCGACAAACGCGGGATTCTGATTATTATCCTCA
>JAPUIP010000088.1 GCA_027296925.1 Candidatus Poribacteria bacterium
GTGGGTCGTTGTCTGCCCATACATTGCAAATTATGGGGTATGAGAACGCTTCGGTATTGACAGGAGGATTCCGAGGCTGGAAAGCGGCAGGCCTACAAACTGAAGGACAGGAGGGCTGATTCACCCATTTTCCAGACTTTCCGCGTGCGTATTGAAGCGCCAAATCTTGTTGATCCAATTCCCACAATAACCACCTGTTCTGCGATACTTTGCCCTTCAGTTTCTCGTAAAGAACTTCCAACCGCAATATACTTTACGTATGAATTTCGGTGCCGCTGGGGAAGGGGTTCTATCGTAGCATATAATCGAAGCGTGTGTCAATCTTTATATTCATTCACAGTTCATGCCGGTTCTCCGAACTGGTCTGAATATCCTGCACTCGCCGCGTGCTCCGTCGGTAATTCAGGATGGAAAACAATGATTCGCGGAAATTGGGATGATATTATTGCAGGAGACTCGTGTGCTACTGGACTGCGTGAATAATACCGTAACCGTTGCGATTTCGTCTGAATCGATCGAAGAGAACAACGATTAGAATTTCGCGGATTTTACCTCGTTAAGGAGACGAGAAAACCGATGAAACCGTTTAAGCCCATGTTGATCTGGCTACTGCTGCCGGTGTTGATACATTCGATCGTAGCGCCGACGATTGCCGATGACGTGGAAAAGTGGCGGAAAGAACTCCAAAAGGATTATCGTAAAATCCTCGAAGCAAGGAAAAAACAGGTCGAACGCCATCGGAAGTTGGTCAAGAAATGGCAAGAGAAAGGGCGTCTCGCAGATCTCATTTTCCTGTATGAGGCAGATGCGGAGACGGAACGTGCCGATGCCCCCTTACATTACGGGCTGGGCTACGCCTACGCCATTCACGGCAGCGGAGGACCGGAGCAAAATGCCTTCTTTGAAAAAGCCGCCAATCAATTTGAGAGCGCTATCTCGTTGAATCCGAAGATGCTCATGGCGCATTTTAGCCTCGGCGGTATCTACCAGCAACAAGGTCAATTCGCACGCGCATTACAGGAAATGGAAACCTGCCTACGGTTGCATCCCAAGTATTCCCTCGCGCATTATAAGCGTGGCGAAATCTACCTGGAACAAGATAATCCAGCGGCTGCCCTTGAGTCATTTCGGGCGGCGCTGGAGATTAACCAGAAGTGGGCGTATCCCCACTACGGGATGGGGCTTGCCTATTTCAAGCAGGGAAACGACAATGCGGCAAGAGAAGCGTTTGTGGAAGCTATCAACCGCAACAAGAAATTTGCGGCGGCGTATTTCAAGCTTGGGCAGGTTCTTGCGAAGGAACGCCGCTTCGATGAAGCGCTTCGGGGATACGAGAAAGGCGCCGAATACCAGAACTACACCGCGGAGGCCTTGTGCGAACTCGGCGTAATTTTTGCGCAGGAGGCGAACGCCAACGGCGCGATCGATCTGTATCAACGGGCGCTCGCAATCGATTCGACATATTCTCTCGCACACCTGCAACTCGGCGATCTCTACTACGCGGCCGATCAGAAGGCACTGGCGATTGAACACTATCAGCAGGGGATCGCAGCCGATCCAGCCCTCAAGGATTATTTTTTTGAACAACTGGGACCGTATCACGCGGGACTGATGGGGATGGATGAGGCGAAATCGTTGCTCGATCGATCGCTGGCGGTCATGCCCGGCGATCCACGGGCGGATGTCTATTACGCCCAAATCGAGGCGGACGCGGGGAATCTGACGGCTGCTATCCAGCACTACGAAAAGACGATTGCGTTCATTGAGTCGGATGAAAGCGCTTTGGAAATCGAACTCCCGTTGGGGAACTTGCTGGATGCGTATCTGCTATTGGGGGATGTGTACTTCAAGCAGGGAGATGACGAGCAGGCTGCCGCGACTTATCGGCGTGCCATTGAACGGGATGCGATGTTCGAGCAGCACTTCTTCGACCTCGGCAAGACCGCTTTCGATGCCGAGCAGTTTAATCAGGCAACCGAGCCGCTTCAGAAATTTCTCTTGATCTTCCCGGAGCACATTGACGCCACCTACCTGCTTGGACGCAGCTATGAAGCGTTAGGGGAATTAGATCATGCGTTGGCGCTTTACGCCCGCACCATCGAACTGCATGGGAATCACACGGAAGCCTTGATGCGCTCGGCGCAGGTATATCGCCAGCAGAACGACTCGCAAAACGCGCTGACGATGCTGGCTCGGCTCATCACCATACATCCAGAGAATATCCAGGCACACTACCTGTCGGGGCTTTCGCACCTTGAGTTAGAAAGTTTTGATGACGCTCTGGCGGCCTTCCTGGAGATCACTCGACTCGATCCAAACCATGTTGATGCCCACTATCGCGCGGCGTTGCTGTATGAACAGCGTGGCGATAGTGATAACGCCATCGAGCGGTATGAGACGATCATCAAGCTTGAGCCATCGCGAGCGGAGACGTTTCTTCGCCTCGGCGCGATCTATCTGCAGCGTGGCGATATCGATAACGTCATTCGCGTATATGAACCGGGCCTAGCGATTGAACCGAATCATCCGCAGGCGCAGTACGACCTCGCTGCGAGTTTTGAAACGCACGGCGAAAACGAAAAAGCAATCAAGCACTTGGGACTCGCGAACCAGTACGATGAGACGCATTTCGATTGGCACTTCCGCTACGCTCACCTGCTAGATCGCCACGCGGAGACACTGGAGGATTATGATCAGTACGCAGCAATGGCGGTCGAGGAATACGGCAGAACCATCGCGCTTAAACCCGACTACGCGCCGGTGTACTTCCATCGGGCGCTGATTACCCGTCGGTACAAACAGATTGGCGATGTCCTCTACCGCTACAGTCAGATTGCGGAGGACTTCAAACAGGTGGTTGCGCTTGAACCGAGAAACGCCGACGCCCACTACTATCTCGGCATGACTTATGTCGATCTCGATCAGCAAAAGAAAGCGAAGACGTACTTTCAGACAGCCCTCAAATTCAATCGAAAGTATAAGGGCGCAAACCTTCAGCTCGGACTGATTGCGGAGTGGGAGCAGCAGTATCCGGAGGCGATTAAGCGTTACGAAGCCGAGGCTGCGATTGATCCGAAATCAGCGAGAGTATATCAGCGGCTTGGCGATCTCTATAACAATTCATCCCGGGATTTCGGTCGCGCCAGTGAAGCCTTGGAGAAAGCGCTGGAGTTAGAACCCAACCATGTTCCCACGCTCATCAACTACGGCAACACGCTTTTTAATCTGGATCGGCTCGGCGCAGCCACAGAGCAGTTTGAGCTGGTCCTGCAGTTAGAGCCGAAGGACTTCACAGCAAACTATAATCTTGCCTTGATGTATGAGTACACCGGCAAAAAGCAGCAAGCAATCAATCGGTGGAAGAAATTCCTGAAGTTAAATCCTCCCGCCGAATGGAAATCCGAAGCTGAAAATCATCTACGACAGCTTGGCGGTCAACAGTAGGGTATGTACGCGCAGTGGCCTAGCATGCGAAGCCAACAACCCGAAAGACGGAAGAACCCGTGCATTCCAAAAATGAAAAAGCTTCGGTATTGCATCCCGCTCATTATCTCGCTTCATTACTCCGCTGCATCCACCGTCGATTTTTCTGGTTGTTCTGCGGCGGCATGTTATTGGCGGTTCTACTATTTGTGCTGTGGCTCTGGCGCGGCGCACACTATCTGATCGTCGAAACCGAGATTGCCCCCTCCGATGTGATTATTGTGCTCGGCGGCGGTACTGAGCGTGTGCGGGAGGGAACGAATTTATACCACCGGCAGTATGCTCCCCATTTACTGTTCACCGGTGGCGGCATACAATTTCGACTCGCCCACGTTTACCTCGATTGGGGGCGAATTCTACGATACGCGGCAAGAATCGAAGGTGTCCCTCCCAAAGCAATGCTTGTTGATATGGGAAGTACATCGACTTATGAAGATGCCGTAAATACTCGGAGAATGCTGGAGGCGCGTGGATGGACATCGGCGATTGTTGTCAGCTCGATTTACCACATGCGTCGCGCTCGAATGATCTTTGAGAAAGTGTACGATGGCAGCGGCATCCGACTCCACTACCGCCCTGCGCCATCAGATAGATTTCATCCTGACGGCTGGTGGAAGTATGAGAGAGATATGATTTATGTCGTTGAAGAGTACATCAAGTTGGTTTTGTATCGAGTAAAGTATTTTTAACTGGTGCTTTCTTTGGTCTCCCTCAGTAGAACAACGTGGCAAATTAATCCTACAAAATCAGGAAAGGAAAATCAATGGAAGAAGTCAGAATCGGTTTTATCGGTTGTGGCGGCAACGCGAGTGGACACATGCGCCAGCTATCCAGTTTGGAAGGCGTTCGCATCGTTGCGACATGCGATGTTCAGGAAGACCGTGCCCAAAGCGCTGCCGAGAGCTACAACGCTGAACCGTACACCAATCACAAGGTCATGCTTGAACGCGACGACCTGGATGCCGTTTACCTCAGTCTTCCGGTGTTTGCGCACGGACAGCCGGAGTTGGACGTGATTGAACGCCGGCTCCCGTTTCTCGTTGAAAAACCGGTTGCTATCAACATGGAGCTCGCGCAGCAGATTGAGGTAGCCGTTGCCGACGCCGGTATCATCACCTGTGTCGGTTACCAACTCCGCTACCTCGGTTCGACACAACTCGCACGAAACCTGCTCAACGGCGAAGATATCAACATGGTCGTTGGCAAATACTGGAGTGGGAGCGGGCGAGGCGATGCCGGCAGTTGGGTGCGTCAGATGAGTAGATCCGGCGGGCAATTGGTGGAACAGGCAACCCACACTGTCGATATGATGCGTTATCTGGTTGGGGAGGTGGAGGAGGTTTACGCGCTACAAACGAATCGCATCCTCAAGGGAATTGATTGCCCTGACAACAACTGTGTAACGATGACGTTTACAAACGGAGCAATCGGATCGCTGACCGCCTCCTGGTCGTATGATCTAGCGGATTGGTCGCACGCGAACGTGCTGGATATTCTGTATGAGGACCAACTCATCCACTGGGATGCAAGCAGCTTGCAGGTGAGAGAGGAAGGTCAGGTTGTCACCAAGAAAGTACCGGGGCCAGGTATTGACGAAGTGTTTGTCGATGCGGTCCGCAACGGAGATGACTCTCGAATTCTTAGTCCCTACCGTGATGCGGTCAAAAGCCTGGCGATTTCTCTTGCCGCGAATCGCTCGGGGCGGGAGGGGATTCCTGTAAAGCTGTGAAAAAAGGGGCAAGCAAAGCCGGCCAGAGATGCAGTTTACCTCTGTACGCCTTGTGGTAGAAATCTACAATGATACGACTTTTTCACTTAGTCCTGATCTAAAGATCGGGCTGATAGCTCAAGTCCACTGAAGTGGACTCGGATTGTTCGTTTGAGTCGTCTGAAGACGACTTTGGCTTTGAGCCAGGTCGGCTGCCCCCTCAAAGTTCCCCTCGAAGCTCGGGACAGGCGGGGCAAGCACCC
>JAPUIP010000880.1 GCA_027296925.1 Candidatus Poribacteria bacterium
ATCAAATCCTTCGGTGAACCAGCCATAGATCTCGGTCAGCAGCTTCCGAGCATCTTCCGTTTTTTCCTGTTTCTGCCACAGCCGACTCAAGCTCACCGACGCCCGCAATTCCAATGACTTTGCCTGCTGACGGCGGGCAACTTCGAGGGCTTTCAAAAAACACGCCTCAATATCAGTTCATCCGCAAGGGTGTCTGGACAGCGCGTATGGAAATGTACCGAAAGAAGCCGAGACTTTCTACGGCATTCCCTTCCGTTAATCCGTGATCGAGGGAAAGAGCTCCAACTGACCTTTTGCCGTTGGGACAAAAACCGCACACGGTACAATCATCTCTTGCATGGAGATGCCTCCGTGCGCATAACGCGGTGCCTCGTGAGACGACGCATCGTCACGGATCTGTGAATCGGCTGAAGGGAGGAGTTGTGTTCGCGCGGTTGCAAATCCGTAACGCAACGTATCGCCGGTGGGCTTTAAGCCGATCTCATCCGCACTGAAAAAGACAAGGTCCGCCAAATCTGCACGCGCTGCGAAACTCGACAAGCCGATGTAGCGTGAATGGATCTCTGAAACGGACGGCGCCTGAAAGGCATCCTCTGAAATCCGGTGATGTTCTGTCGCTTCGATGAAGCCGTGATCGGAGAGCAAAAAGATCAGCGAATCGTTTGGAATCCGTTCAAGGTAGGGCTGAACCAGAAAATCAAAGTTGACCTTAATCTCTTCATAAATAGTGGAGAGGTTTTGCGTCGCGTGGTGGAGTTTCTGATCGATAAACGTCAAGTTGAAGACCTTGACAGGCACATCATCGGCTTCGATGAGCTCGAGCATCTGTGCCTGATTGTCACCTCTATCACTCACCCATCGCACGCCGCGAATCCCACGTTTTTGAAAAGCAGGGAGGAGGGCTTCCCACCAGCCGCTGTCCGAATTCCCGTCCGGAAATTCTCCGGTGAAAATTGCGAGTTTGTTGTACATTGTCGTCGAAGGCAAAATCGAAACGAGTGGGCAGACGCTCTCCAGTGCAAACTTTCCTTGAAATGCGTTTAACACTTTGGGTCTGATTGTCTCCCAGGTGTCCCATCTCATCCCATCTAAAATAAAGATGTAAGCGGACTGTGATTTCGCCTGGATGTATTGTTGGTAGCGCGGCAAGAAAAGCTGCTTCAGGAAATCGACGACCATCAGCGGTTCATCTCGATCCACGGAAATCCACGTTGGGTAGGTGGCGGCAATCAATTGGGCAAATTCCACATTGTACGCATCCATCAATTTCTTTGCCCGATTCAGCACCTGATCAATCGCCGCATTCGACAGAAGATTACACTGGAAATTCAGTTGCTCCAGCCGATCCACCATGAAATCCAGCTTCGATAAATAGGTCGGATACGCCTTTTTTCGCCAAATCTCAATATCATCGGTTTCGGCTTTATCGCGGATGCGTTGGTTGCCCGGGCGGCGATCCAGCCAATTTCTATTTTCTGCGCCTGCGATTAACTGATTCAAGGCGACCAGATCGGCAAAAACTTGAAACGTATCCTTGACGCGCAGGTAGTTTGTGGCATCTTGCCGAAACAGGTGTTTCCGCTGAATATTGGCAATGATTTCGCGGAGATCGATAGCATCCAACAGTTCAGGAGAATGGCAGAGATGCGCGGCGAGTAGCCTCAAGGCTTCGCGCATTGGCACACAAAAAAGTACCTCTTTCTTCGCATACTCCGCCGTGCCGCTAAGATTGGCTGGATCGATTCCAACCCATCTCTGGAAGAGCTCAAGCCGTTGCCGTTCTTGTGTCAGCCAAATCTCTGTCTGTTTAATCTGATCCCTCACGCGTTCCGGATCATTTCGGATGAGCTGAAGACAGCCTTTCTGGATCTCATCTGGTGACGTGTTGCCGTACTTTTTCCAAATCGTTTCCCCAAACATGCGGGGTAGGAACAGATCGTAATGCTGATTATGTTGTGCCAATGCATACGAGGTCCAGAGAAAACACACAAAATCCGTATCCCCTTCCAACTTCTCCATGAGTGGAAGTGCAGCCCGAATCTTGAGATTCAGTGACTGAAACAGTTTCGGATACTTCTCTCCCCACACAATCAGATCTTCATCCTCTTCCATCTGCTGCCACATGTCAAGCGCTTCACGCGGAGAGAGCTTGGCTTGCAGATCGATCTCAAGGCGGGCAGAAAGCAGGAGCGTCGTTGCTTCGGCGGGTGTCATGAAGCGAGCGTAGTTGAGGCGACATTCCTGAAGTTTTTCAAAAAGCGTCCAGAAATCGTTGCCGCGGAATTGGTTCACCTCGCGAGTCCACCTATACCCCGGCTGCGCCGATTCAAGTATGGATTGTGGGGTGATCTCGACACAATGACTCCGCACGATGTAGTCAAGAATGTGGCGATTCACTTCATCCGGTTGTTGGGAGACGATGCAGGCGCAAAACGCTTCTCGGTCATCTTTGTGCTGCTCCAATTTCCGACGCACCTGTAAATCGCTCTCAAAAAAAATAACCTCGTACTTCCGATCGAAGAGCTTCAGCGCCTGAAAGTCTGGGAAGATGCACGAGGTATCCCGAATGAAAATCCAGTGGCTCGGCAAAGCGATTTGGTCGGTCAGATAATTTTCAATCCATGAAACGTCAACCCAATTTTCCGAACCGTCAGTCTGCATGATTTTTACTCAATGGTGACCTTTTGTAGCTTTGCTTCTTTTTTTCGTTCTTGGCGTTCAATGACAGCATTGACGACGTATCGCATGGCGAGTAGCGCCTCACGAAACGCATTGCCAAAATGCCTTGACGCCTCCGACGATACCACGCAATTTACGATTTCGCCCAAGTCCAGAGATCCTGTTTTTCCTCGATTTTCGGTGTTCATCTCGTCCTCCAAAACCTGTCGAATGACATTGTATCTGCATGCTGAGTTGGACATGTGAATTCGGAACTAAATCATCAACTTGTCGATTCAGTTCTACTGTGTTTTATAAACGGCCTCCCGTTTGTGAAATCCGCCCTTGATGACGACCTCGTCAAGGTTATCCTTGTCCACCGGGATTGGCGTTAACAAGATTGAAGGCACGTCGATTTTACCGTTATTGACTTTATGGGTCGCGTCAGAAATCGGCTCACCTTCTGCCAGTGCAATTGCTTCCTCCGCCGCTTTCGTTGCAATGAAGTGGATGGGTTTATAGACGGTTACGGCCTGGGTTCCCTCCACGATGCGTTGACATGCTGCGAGGTCGGCATCCTGTCCAGACACGGGGACTTCACCCGCGAGTTTCTGCCCCGCAAGCGCCTGGATGACCCCGCCGGCCGTACCATCATTGGAAGCGACAACCGCATCGATTTGGTTATGATGCTGCGTCAAAACCTGTTCCGTCTTTTTTAAGGCATCACGCGGGTCCCAATCGACGGCCCACTGTTTGGCAACGATCTGAATCTCGCCGCGATCGATGAGGGGTTGCAGCGCCCGCATTTGCCCCTTGCGCAGAAGCCTCGCGTTGTTATCTGTTGGCGCGCCACCCAATAGAAAGTAGTTGCCTTGGGGGACTTTACGAGCGATGTATTCCGCTTGTAAGTAGCCAACCTGCTCGTTGTCGAAGGAGATGTAAAGGTCTACATCGCTATTCAGAATGAGACGGTCGTAAGCCAGAACCTTAATCCCTTCCTTGTGAGCGGATTCAACGATACTCGCGGCAGCAACGCCATCTTTGGCGATGACGACCAACACATCCACGCCCTGCGTCATCATGTTCTCCGCTTGCTCATTTTGTCTCCTGGCGTCACCATCGGCATTTTGAACGATGACTTTCGCCCCCAATCCCTCGGCGTGCTTTTTGAAGATGTCCCGATCTTTTCGCCATCGCTCAACCCGCAATGAATCCATCGACAAGCCAATCTTGATCTGTTTATCCTGTTGCTGTTTGCTCTGTGCTTCACCACGAAATATGGTTGCAAAGACGCAGATAAGGGCGAGCATAACGCTTATCCGTGCAGTCATCACTTCTCTCCTATTTTGATACGGTGTGTAAAGTTGAGCGGGAACATGCTCATGACTTTTTCGGCGCTGCGTTTTTGTCTGATTGGACTGGCGGTTCGATTCTAACTCTGTCGCCTTTCTTAATCGTACCAAACCCTTCAACGACCCGAACTTTGGACAGGCGATCGCTGGAGATTTCGACAACTTCAACGACCCCCACCGGTTTGGCAACCACGCCAAGGACATCACCGGTGTCAGGATCGATGAGCGGCTCATCGGTGTAAACCCGCAATCGCTGGCTCACAGCAATTCCTTTGGCAGAGCCGATATTGATATAGGTTTTTTCGGGGTTCTCCGCATCCACGTAAATGATGGTCCCCCCAATTGCGTTGGCTTGCGCTGCCGAAGCACCTGATCCGCCGGCATCAGCTTGTTGGACAGTACCAGAGGCAATCGCTCCGGGGCCAATGTTTTCACGGAGTGCCAACACGACCTTCGCCAACGCCTCGTCTGTCACAAGACCAAACAGCGTTCTGTCGTACTCTGCGCTGCCAAATTCTATCCTGTTGAGCTTCCCAGCGTCAACGATGGGACGAAACTTCTTGTTTGGGCGTGGTGCGTTCCCGAATCTGAACTCTGTGCCTTCTTCCGTCACGATGGCTTCTAAGGCAGCAACCTTTGCGCCGCCCAGATGATGCTTCCTGCTCGCAGAAATCTTGGGGTTGTCAATTTCATTGCCGGACGAGCTGTAAAATCGCATGTCAAGTTGAACAGAGGCGGTATAAAGGCGTCCCAAGATCTGTATACTCCCCATATAACTGCTCGTGGTTCGACTTTGCTGCCGACCGCCTTCTACCAGCGTACGTGAGGCATTTGCTCGCACGCGCTCCTGGCGAAATTTTCTGATATCACCCACAATGAGCGCCTCAACTTTGAGCGCTTTCGCTAACGCTCCCCGGTTTTCCGCATTTGCTTGAAGCGCTTTTTTGGACAAATTCAAGTACGCCATGGCATCCATCAATTCATCCTGGGTGATCGGTTCGTACAGTTCTGTTTGTTTGAGTTTGCGGTTGAGTAACTCCGTAAACCCCTCCTTGAGGTGCCATCTTACGTGATCCTTGCGCCCTCCGAAGATTTTGCTAAATGGCCCCGTTGGAAGACAACCACAGCCGGTCGGAGAATCGAAACGGCTGTGATCTTCAAAATATAGGACTACGACTCGCTTTGATACGGCAAAGCTGTGCGGCGCGAACGCAATCAGCAGAAATATAATAGTCAGAGCGGTCAGGTATTTATTCGGCAGCATAGGAATGGAATAGAAGTGCTCGCGCTGAATTTTCATTATAAGGACCCATCCTTGTTTTCGTGTTTTGGCCTGCTCTGCAAGATGCTGATAGCGGCAGAGTATCCTGCATATTTTACTTGGTTGCGGAATGTCTGTCAAGATGATTCAGCGTTACTCCCCGACATGGTTACATCAAATAGAAAAGCCCGCGACAGTGGGCTATACATCACCGCGGGGCTTTGTGAAATGTTCCAGATGAGTTATTGTGGCTGACAGAATTGATACTGTTCTGCTACATCGTACCGTTGTGATATTTACCGCTGTCTTTTTCGTCGACTCATACCAAGCAGGCCGAGTAAACCTACTGCGAAAAGAATTACGGTGGAGGGCTCAGGAGTTCCCAGATTGCTGTTGCCGCTGGGATTACCGATGTCGTCCGCAGGATTCGTCTGTGCATCATGCGAGAATGGTGCGAAGTTCGAGAAGTGTGGACCACTAAAGCCCGTGGTCACATCGACCAGGTCAATATGGACGTGCGTCTCAGGGCGAAAGTGGGAAAAGTGTGCAAAATTCCGGCACTTTTCAACCGGCCTCACATGCGACCGGGGAAGCATGTGTTGCCCCTATTTTCAGACAGATCACGGAGAGAATAAAGAGCGCAGTAGAGATCGAAGCGGAAAGGAGGCAATAGAAGCAGAGGGCGTGAATGACGAAGACTTGTAGATAAATCAGGAAGAGTGATGCTAGAAAGCCCAGAGGGGTTAAGCCGATAGTCGTTTTCAATACCAATCTGCGTTTTGTGTCTATATACACAGCGGTTAGCAGAAAGATGGATAGATAGTATAGAGCACCGAATAAAGCGAGCGGCACCCCACCGATGACCGCATACTTACTGCTTGTAACCGTTTCACAACCCTCCAGTACGGTGCATTCTAGCCCGGCGCCACGATAATGCTGAATGGTGAGATAGGTAGCGTCTAAAAAACCAACGAGGCTGAAAACCAGCCAGCCGGCGGCAATCCATTTAAGGAAGTTTGTTTTTACTTTGGAGGATGAATGCTTTGAATGCCTCATAAGTCCGCGGTTTATTGGTGACTTTTTGACCATTTAGAAAAAAGGCGGGGGTCCCCGTCACGCCGGAGTTGCGACCTGTTTGAGAGTCATTGGTGATTTTTTTGAGAACTGCCTGCGAATGCAGATCCCTTTGAAATTGGTCCACATCCAGATTCAGTGAAACGGCGTAGTGCAAAAACATCTCTTTTGCTTCTGCCCTTTCTTTTCCTGACCATTCCTCTTGTCCCACAAAAAGCAAATGATGCATCTCCCAGAATTTACCTTGGCGGCCGGCGGCTTCTGCACTGCTCGCTGCCAATGTTGCATTTGCATGGTTTTGTTGCAAGGGATAGTGACGGAAAACCAGGTGGAAGTCGTCGCCCAATTCTTCTACGAGCCGCTTGATAATATGGTGATATTTCGCACAGAGCGGGCATTGATAGTCACTGTACTCAACTAAAGTGATTGGCGCGTCCGGATTGCCCAGGGTCCAACCGAGAGCAGGGATTTGATCGGTTAACTGGGTTGTAGCTTCTGGTTCAGGATGATCGGTTAACTGAGTTGCGGTCTCGGGCTCAGGGCCATTCGTAAAGTAAATCAGCGCGAAGACCAGGAGAGCCAATCCGGCCACCAGGCCTGACCATCCCGCCACACGCTTGATTAGACGCCGTTTCTGGGCTAACTGTATCTCCGCAAGCTGCAGCTGCTGCGCTTCCTCTTGCCGCTTCAATTGCCGACGCTGCTTTTTGCCGACTTGGGATGCTTGTTGAGTTCCAGCATGCCGAGGGCGACGTTTTCGCTTCTGATTCATATATCGGTTTCTCCTGCTGTGTTAACTTGAAATGAACTCGACAGAATCTTACCTGATTCTCAAGTAAATGTCAAGATGTTGGTGGATTCAATGTTGGCGCCGTGTACCAAAAAAAGCCTGTGGTAGACGGACATCCACCACGAGCTTTCGGTTGGGCTCGGTTAAGGTTTACTTGAGAATCAACATCCGCCGCATCGCGGAATAATCTCCGGCTGTCAGCCGATACAAGTACATACCACTGGCGATCCGCTCGCCGGCGTCGTTCCGTCCGTCCCAATACGCAGCTTTGGATCGATCCACGTAATAGCCCGCGGAACGGTACCCCAGATCTAGCGTGCGAACCCGCTGGCCCCTGACATTGTAAATCTGGATGCTGACGTTGACATCTTCTGCCAACGCAAACGGAATCCAGGTTTCGGGGTTGAATGGATTGGGATTGTTCTGCCGCAACTGTGTCTGAGGCGGTCCGCCTGCATTCACGATGGCTGGTGCTGCACCTGACGTCGTGTCAAAGAAGTCAGGATTGTCATTGTCAAGGGCTGGGGTCCACACATGCTCGGCATGGGTCACACCGGTGACCTCCGCGCGGTACAGCCCTTCAGATGCATTTTGCTGTGTAAAGGTGACCTTTCCTTCTCCATTGGTCGAACCGATGTAAGTCGAGGCGCTATCATCACCTGTTCCGAAGATAGAGTCACTTCCCGCCCATGTGAGAACCAGCGCGACGGAAGCCCTCTTCACTGCCAGATCGGTGCTTTCGGCTTGTCCATTGGCATTGGAATCTCGTTTGATATTCACCGGCACCTTGAGATCTAACCGCGATCCGTTTTTCCCTTTGTAGCGCTGTCCCCATGAGATATCCCAGACATACATGCCGTTTGGATCGCCCGTCGCACCGTTGGACACATTGACGGAGATCTGAGCGGCGGTACCGATATCCCCGTCGTCGGCAGTCGCCCGAGCATCGAGCGTGCGGGTGCCATTTGCCACGGTCGTCGTATCCCAGTTGGCCTCATATTGTCCACTGGAGGCGTTATAGCCTGTTGCCTGCCATGGCCCGCCATCGATGGCGTACTCCACAGTCAGTTCACCGACAGGGGTACTGGCATCGGTGGCGTCAATTTCAATCGTGACGGTATTGGACACATCGGCCCCACCTGGTGGGTTGACGATCGCGACCACTGGTATGGCATTATTCACGGTCACGTCCACGGAGTTGGATTCGGTCTGACCGGCGGTGTCTGTTGCCTGAGCCGAGACGGTGTAGGGGCTGTCCGCTACTGCGGTGGTATCCCAACTGGCCTCCCAGTAGTCGGTCGTGCTGTTATACGTCATGGGTTGCCAATCGCCGCTGTCTATCGCAAAATCGACCGAATC
>JAPUIP010000881.1 GCA_027296925.1 Candidatus Poribacteria bacterium
ACCAAATCGCGATGGATCGATGTTCTCTTTTCGGGTCCATACGTCATCTGCTGCGGGGCTGATAGAAGTGAAACCTAACATCCCAATCAGCATCAGACCTGTGAACAGAAAAATTGGATTGAATTTCATTGTTTGTCGTTCTCCTTCTTTTAGTTTTTTATAGATGTTCAGTACCCTTTGATACTGAAAGTGATTTCCCCATATTATGTTAACGGAAATCAGAGCCAAATGCAACCCTGAAGACAGATCTGTCACGACAGTGTCAGTCATTTAGACCGTAGGCGTGGAACCCTTTCCGAAATTGTCCTCGAAAGCATTCCACGCCGACAACAGCCTGTTTCCGCCGACATGCACTATATCCTAAATATACCCGGTCGAACCGTCTGGACGAATCGGGCAGGTGCGCTGCCAGTGGATATATTCATTATCGGTGATTGCGTCTTCATTCACGTCCACGCCGAGGCCGGGGCGATCTCGCAACTCCAAATACCCATCTTTGGGCAGATAGGGGTCGTCCACCCACTCATTCCATTCCGTACCCACGGGCAGAAGGTATTCGAGGATCTTGAAGTTCGGTGTCGAGGCAGCAAAGTGGACATTCACTGCTGTCGCCAAGGGGCCCATCGGGTTATGGGGAGCGATGGAGACGTAATGCGCCTCGGCGATGGCGGCGATTTTGCGCATTTCGAGTAGCCCGCCGCAGACACAGATGTCCGGCTGGATAATATCGGCTCCCTGAGCCGCGATTAGGTCGAGGAATTCAAAGCGGGTGTAGAGGCTTTCACCCGTCGCCAGCGGCACTGGCATTTGTGCACGCAGACGTGACCAGGCGGGGATGTGCTCCGGGCGGAGGGGTTCTTCGTAGAAATACGGGTCATACGGTGCCAGCGCGTTTGCGAGTTGCAAGGCGCGGATGGGCTCGAAGATCTTGGCGTGCGGGTCGAAGGCGAACTCCCAGTTGTCGGGGGTGTTGTCTCGGATTCCCTCGAAATAGTCGGCGGCTGCGGTACAGATCCGTCCCCAGCGGTCGGCCTCGGGGTCGAGCCGGTACGGACCGGTTTTGAAAGCGGTAAAGCCCCATTCTTCATTCAATTGCTGGGCTTGCTCCGCGGCCTCTTTGCCGTCTCGACCACCAATACTCCGATAGACGCGAATCCGGTCGCGGACGGCGCCGCCAAGGAGCATGTAGACGGGGAGTCCGGCAGCCTTGCCGCTGATGTCCCACAGCGCGTGGTCGACAGCGGAGATAACCGCCAGGCCCGTGCCGCCGGCGGGAAAGCGAAACTGCTGGTGGAGTTTCATCATGATGTATTCGATACGGCGTGGATCTTCGCCTTTGATCATCTCGAAGATGTAGTCGGCGATCGGCTTGACGGACAGATCTGGTCCGACGGAGTAGGCTTCGCCCCACCCGTACAGACCTTCGTCGGTCTCGACTTTGACCAACCCTCTCGGACGGTTACCGAAGCGGGCCATAAAGGTTTTAATGTTCGTGATTTTCATTGTGTTCCTTTCTCTGAGTTGGGTTCTGCAATCTGAGCTTCAGGACAATGGGTTCGCCATTCTAGCAATAAAACACATCTGTGTCAATACCGAAATCACCAGTCGAATTATCGAAACGGGATTGTTCCCCGATGCCAGGGGAAGGCGTAACGGGGCATGTTGCAGAAACAATCCATTGTGATATGCAGGTTGATTTCCGTGCCGGGCAGGAGGCGGACCTGCTGGACTGAAGATATGTGTATTCCATTCGATAATCATCATAGTATCTCCCAACGCGGGCACATTTGCGGGGCGCCCTCATTCATTTCAGGTATGTATCAAACCAATCGATGACTCGCTCGATCCAATCCTTACGATGCAACGGTTCGCTGAAGCCGTGCCCTTCACGCGGATAGCGGACGAAGCGTGTCGGTACACTGCGCTTTTTGAGCGCCATATAGATCTCCTCCGATTGCGTGATGTGGACGTCGTTATCCCCTTCACCGTGTGTGAAAAGCGTCGGTGTCTTAGCGTTCGCGATGTGTTTCATGGGCGACCGTTCCCACAGGATTTCCGCGCGCTCCCAGGGATATCCACCGAACTGTGATTCGACCAGCAACTGAAACATCGATGTGCCGTAAAAGCTGTGCAGGTTGCTGACGGACGCATCGGAAACCGCCGCCTTGAACCGATCTGTCTGCGTGATGATCCAGTTGGTCATGTAGCCGCCATAGCTGCCCCCCATCACGCCGAGTCGATCTGGATCAATCCACTTGAATCGGGAAACGGCATCGTCCACGCCAGCCATCAGATCTTGATAATCCTCCCCGCCCCAATCGTTGAGACACCCGTCAACAAACGCTTGACCGTAACCGGTACTGCCGCGCGGATTGATCAGCATCACCCCGTATCCCTGCGCAGCGAGGATGTGATAGTAGATGCGGAAGCGATAGCCGAAGGTACTATGTGGACCGCCGTGAATCCACAGGACTGCCGGATACTTTGCCCTTTCTTCCGAGCTGAGAAAAGGCGGTTTGATCAGCCACCCTTCGATCCATAGATCGTCATGGCTGCGGCAGGTGAAATGCTCGACATCGCCCAGTTTAATTTCCGTCAACCAATTCCTGTTCATGTGAGTCACCTGCTGCGGCGCGCTTTCCGGCTGCAGCGAAGTCACAAAGATTTCGCCTGGCATTGTGAAGTCTGAGGCTGCGTAGGTGATCTGCGTGTCCGATAAGCTGAAACTCTCAACCCACTGTTCCGGTTCTGTTACGGGCTCAACGGCGCCGCCTTCAACCTTAACGCGAAACACCCGCGTGGCGCCGTGCTCGGTCGCAAGAAAATAGATCCAGTGCCCATCTGCCGACCATGCCGGTGCGCGACATCGCTGATCCAACTCGGCGGAAACTTCGGTTGGTCCACTGCCATCGGGATGAATCGTCCAGACGTGCGTGTCTCCGTTGGGGCTGTCTTTGGAGTCGTTACCCCGGGGATCAGCGATATAAGCGATTCGCCCGCCATCCGGCGACCACGCCGGCTGAAACTCCGGGCCGGGGGTGTTCGTCAACTGACGTACCGCATGGGTCGTGACATCGACCACGAACAAATCGTTGTTGGCGTTATTGTCCGGGTCGTCTGTGCGGTTGGAGATAAACGCAATCCGCTTCCCATCCGGCGACCACGTGATGGAGTGGTCATCCCAGTCACTATCGGTAATCTGTTCGACCGTGTCGCCCGTCACAGATGTTGTCCAGATATGCGTCGCCCCCGGTTCACGAAAACCGCCCCCCGACCGCTTGTAGAAAACCCGATCGATGACCGTCATATCATCCGCTGCGGTGCGTTCAGGGATTTCTTCATCCCCTTCCGACAGGAAGGCAATCCATTTTCCATCCGGAGACCACGCATGGGCGGCATTTCCCCACATCGGTGAACTTAGCCCACGCTTGAGTTGCGTCAACTGCTTGGCTTCACCGCCATCTACCGGAATGAGCCAGATCTGTGGCTTGTCCTCTCGACTTGACTTGAACGCAATCCACTGCCCGTCCGGTGACCAACGCGGAACGCTGTCTGAATCCCCATTGGTTAAGCGGCGTGGTTCGCCGCCTTCGGTTGACACAAGATAGATATTGCTGATATTTTTATTCGATGAATTGGCTTGCTTCATCACAAACACAATCCACTTGCCATTCGGCGAAAGCTGTGGGTCGCTGACTTCTTGAATTTCAAAGAGATCCGCTGGCGTAATCGGTCGTTTGTTCATGGGTTTGATACATCCTGATTCGATCGCGTGTTGCGATCTTCGGGTTCGAGCAAAAGCGTAACCATTTTATCACCGGTTCGGTCTAAGTAAGTTCCAAAAAAATAAGTTCCATTTTCTCGGAAAGCAGGCTGCCAGCCCGTTTGTAGCGAGTCCAAGAGAAAGTCGAAGAACTTAATTGGAACTTACTTAAGTTATTGGCCGAAGCCAGATCAGTGAATCAACATTGCTGCGAGAAAATCCTCGTAAAATAGAAAATCGGGCATTCCATGGCACAAGACTTCATGCCACATAGGAATGCCCGATAGATTCTAGAAATGCAGGCGGGTTCAAGTTTTGAATCGAATGCCAATCCAAAGCTAACGGATCAGAATGATATATTCTAGCGGATTCTGCCAGCTATCTCCGGCATACACACCGTAGTGCAAATGCGTCCCCGTGGTTCTTCCACTATTTCCCACGTAACCGATAATTTCCCGACGCTCGACTTTTTTTCCGGTGCGAATGCCGTCGGCGTGCTTTTTCATCAGATGTCCATACTGCGTCTTGATACCGGTGGCTTTATGCGTAATTTGAACCATATTTCCCAAAAATCGGTCTTTCTTGACCTGAGTAACAACCCCATTCGCGGAGGCGATCACCGGGGTGCCTTTACGTGTCGAAATATCCAAGCCACGATGAAATTGACGTTTTTTCGTCAGGGGGTGCGTCCGCCAGCCAAATCCAGAGGAGCACCAATAAGAGGGCGTTTTACTGTCTTCGTCCGGCACTTGAATTGGCAGAATAGAGGGAGTTTCCCTAATCTCTTGGGTTTTGCTTTTCACCTGCTCGTAGACCGGCTCGATTTTGTTTTTTAACTGTGAAATTTGGGCGGTTGGGGAATCCAGTGTGAAATCGGTCTGGATTGCCATCACAGCGGGTTGCGAATCAAAAATCGAATCTGCCTGTTGGTTGTCATCAGCTTCCTCCGTGTCGAAACTATCTCCACCTTGCCCCAGGACGCCTTGTTCCTGGTCGATCCCCAGCACACTCCGCACCATATCCGCCATCCGCCGAATGCCTTGCATCTCTTCATCAAGATATTGAAGCTGATTGTGTTGAGATTGCAGGTCAGCTTTAAGCTGCTCGCTTTTCGTATGGATGGATTGCAACTGGTTCCTAGAATGGATTCCGTAGCCGACGCTCCCTAAAGCCCCAACAAACATGATAAAAATGAGAAAATATAAGAACCGCAAAGACCAGAGGCCAATTGAGAATTGGCGTACTGAACCCTCGTTGGACGACATCACCACAATTGTGTACATATTTTTCAACGTATTTCTCCCTTCATATTACAGTGAAAGAATGTCGTGTAGACTTTTTGTTACCCAACTGCAATTGAAGTTTACGGATTTTCTTAAATAAGCCGTGATAGTATAGCACAAATGCAAAATTCAGGCAAGCGTTTTATAAATGGTAAGAAGCAATAATCGGTCCACTTTCTAAATCAGGAAATATCCATCAAATCTCCTAACGCAGACCAATCCGTATAAGTTTCATAATTTTCACCTTCCGCGGCAACTCATCGATCGCTGCGCCCTCCTACCGATTGATCTGTTGCAGGAGGTGTCGGTAGACTTGGTAAACCTGCTTTGCGTTCTTTTTGGGATGAAAGTGTTTCTCTGCATGTCGACGAGCGTTCACGCCGTAGGTGTGCCGCAATTGCTCGTCTTTCAATAACTTCACGGTTGCATCGGCGATAGATTGAACGTCATGTTGCGAGACAAGTAGCCCAGTCTTCCCGTGGATAACCACATCGTTATTCCAATGTACCGTCGCTGCGACCACCGGAACGCCGCACACGGCAGCTTCCAGCGCAGAACGACCGATTCCACGCAGATGGCTGGGGAACAATACGATGTCCGACGCGCGATAGATTTTCTCTATATCGTTCACAAAATCGAGGCAGATAAAATCCGCTTCCATGTTGTACTGTTGAATGAGCTGTCGTACGATGCAATCGCTATCCTCAAGAATGCGCCATCCCTTGAG
>JAPUIP010000882.1 GCA_027296925.1 Candidatus Poribacteria bacterium
AGCAGGGGAGCACCGTTGTCAAAAGCTCATGAAACGGTCGGGCATAGGCAACGGAAAGCAGATAGCTGGTGTAGGCTAAGTTGGTCGGTGCCAAAGGGGTTTTTCGGACATCGGTAAAAGAAAGCCCCAAATCCTTAAAAAAGCCCGCATGCAACGATTGCTCGACCTGCAACGCGCCTGCTGCGTGTTCATTGAACATTATCATCGCGTCGGACTCCGGCGCCTTTGCCGCCGCGATAGAGAGTGCGCGGGCAAATTCCCGAAGGTACAATGCATCTTGGATGATATAGAACTGAAACGATTCCGGCGGGAGGCTTGCATCGGTGAGTCCTCTGATGAAAGGATGGAATAAGATTTTGTTGAAAAGGGGTTGAATCTGCGCCCAAAGCATCTGGGTGAATGACGCTTCTTGGGTTGGCTGTGGTGTCATGTCGCCGCCTCCTTTTGACATGAGTCTTAGGCGTGCAACCGATATGACACGAGTTTTCCTCAGAGCGCACCGTTAAACCCGTGCCATTCGGCTCCTCTTGCAATTTCAGCATTTTCTTTGTCTCTTGGAAGCCACCCATTTTCAGGTGACAGAAGTCAATACCATTTGTGGCAGTCTCACCTTTATCGGTTCGTCCGTCCCAGCAGGCGTCTTCTTCGCTTGGTAGCCGCTTTGTTCTTTTTCGGTTTGGGTAACGGACCCGGGGGTTGGGCTCAATGGCCAATGTCATCCGGGTTGACAAATCGAGGGGCGATCTTCTATCATTTGCCATAAGGTACCTCCTTAACGGACAAGATACAGGATAAGATAAACCCCTCAATTGTCTCATATGGGGAGGTACCATTCCACCTCATTTATGCGCTGGAAAAAACCAATTCCATGTGCCATCCATACGGATCCTTGATATGACAGCGTTTCTCAAGTATTATGTGATAGAATGTCTATCCTGATGGGACGGCGATTCGGTCCGAGTCATTCGATCTGTGGGGGATGTGATTGAGGCTTCCCCGAATACTGTTGGAAACTAAAGGAATTTTTCACATGGATCTTGAAGCAAAAATCGAAGCACTAAAACAGGTTGGGGCAGAGGCATTGGTAGACCAAACCCTCAACAAAATCATTCAATCAGAATTATACCCACTGATGCAAGTGCAAGAAAATCTCAGATTGGGGCATTGGTCTACTTTTATTAATTCGCGCTTTTGTCTCCTTACATTATTGATCTATATCTTCATTCTCGCGTCAGCAATGGTGACTGACGCACAGGTGATTCCAAGCAACGACCTTCCTGACTTCACGCCTGGCGAGCTCCTTATTCGTGTGACACCCCAAGCGCAGTCGGAATTAGAAGTGCTGCACGCCAAAGCCCCGTTACAAAAATTCCATGATCAGATGGGGGTTCGATCCGTTTACCGCGTCTTTCCTCATGTTGCCCACCCGGAAGCCAACCCCAACCTCGAACGCATCTATCTCCTACGTTTTCAAACCACCGCCGATCTATACACCTTGAGAGCGGCCTACGCCGCACATCCGCTGATTGAGGCCGTTGATTTAAACTATATTCGACCGGCGCAAGCCTCGGAGATTATCCCTGACGACCCACGGTATGAGGAGCAGTGGAATCTACCGATCATCAATATGCCTCAGGCATGGGCGATCGAGCAGGGGGATGCGAACGTCATTATGGCGATTGTGGACACGGGCTTTGATTATACTCATGAAGATCTCGCGCCGAAAACATGGATTAACACCGGCGAGATTCCCGACAACGGAATCGATGATGATAACAACGGCTACGTTGACGATGTGCGAGGTTGGGATTTCGTTGATGCGCCGAACACGGCGGGCGAAGGGGATTTTCACGATGGCGATAATGATCCGATGGACGAGTCGGGGCACGGTACGCATGTCGCCGGAATTGCCGGCGCTGCAGTGGATAACGGCATCGGCGTTGCCGGCGTCGCGTGGAATTGCCCATTGATGGCGGTTCGTGGCGGAGCATCGGGCAGAGGCGGCGGCTTCCAGGATGACGATTCGACAGCGGCAATCGTCTACGCCGTAGACAACGGCGCAAAAGTCATCAACATGAGTTGGGGAAGCACGCGGAATTCCTTCGTGCTGCGCGACGCAATAAATTATGCCTACGCACGAGGTGTTCTCCTTGTCGCTGCGGCCGGAAACGAATCTGCGAGTCAGGCAATTTTTCCTGCAGCCTATCGCAAGGTGATGGCTGTCGCCTCGACGCAACAACGCGAGCAGCGGTTCTACCAATCGAACTTTGGCGCCTCCATCGACATCGGCGCGCCGGGCAACGTGATCTTAAGCACGCAGATTAACAACAGGTACCGCCTGCTTTCCGGCACGTCGATGGCAACGCCGCACGTCGTTGGTGTGGCTGCGCTGATTATGTCGAAACGGCCGGGACTGACGCATGACGAGGTTCGGCAGATCCTTGTTTCGACTACGGAACCAATTACGGAAAGCCCAGAGCTGGTTGACGCGGGAAATTTGAACGCGGTGCGGGCGTTAATGGCGAGTGGAATTTTGCAGGCGCGCATCTCTTCACCAGAGAGCAACGAGGGTGGATTGAACGAAATCGAGATCATCGGTACCGCCGGTGGATTCAAGTTTTCAACTTGGCAGTTACAATACGGAGAATCGACAACACCGACGATGTGGCTTCCCATCAACACGCCCTCCCGACAACAAAAGACGAACGAACGCCTACTCATTTGGGAGACCTCCACCATCCCCGAAGGGATTTATAGCATCCGCCTCGAAGTGGTTGGGGGAGATGGCAACGTTGTGCGTGATGAAGTGGTCGTGTTCGTAGATCGGACGCCGCCGCAGGTTCGGAATGTAAAGGCGCGGCAGCAGATCTCACGGGACAACTTTATCACCGTTGCGACCTGGTCAACAGATGATTTTACGATCAACACATTGAGCCAGCGAGCCCGTGAAGGGCTTGCCCCGTTTACGCCGATTGAGGAAACCGCGGCGAGCACGGAACACAGCTTTTCGCTTCCGGTTCGCGCAGGGGATTACGATTTCTTCATCACCTCACGCAACGCCGCCGGGCTGGAAACGGTGGATGACAATGGAGGGCGATTCTATCGGGCGGAGGTCATTGACGCATCCATTTCACCGAACGGATTTGTTGAGACATCTACCGGACTCCCGCCGATGCATCTTGGCAGCGTCACAGCGGATTTCGATCGAGACGGCCTACTTGAAATTGTCGGTCTGCCACTGACCGAAGAACCCGCGTCGGGAATCGAAATCTATGAGCGATCCGCGGCGGGAACGTATCAACTGGTGCATACTGGAGACCTTGCTTTTAAGCCGTGGGCGGTTGACGATACCGATGGCGACGGACTGCTAGAGATTTTGGGAAGTACGGCGGAACGGACTTTTCTGATCGAAAGCATCACACGAAACGGTTACCCGGAGCGAATCATTTGGGAGTCGCCTGCCCTGCGTTCCGGACAGATCGCGGATATCGATGGCGATGGACGGAAGGAGATTATCGGGCCGGACAACTTCAACGGCGTGATTCGCATTTTTGAAAATCGCGGGAATGATGCCTACGAGCTGGTGATTACACTTGACAATGAGACCGAGGGCGCCAACGCTTTCGGGGAGCAGGTTGCAATCGGCGATTTTGATGGCGATGGGGACATGGAGCTGATGACAGGGGACAGCGAAGGCGAACTCCTCATTTACGAATCGACTGGAGACGACCTGATGGTTGAGACATGGCGAGAGCGGATTGATGCGGAAAATGCCTATCAACTTGCGGCGGGTGACCTCACCGGCGACGGAATACCCGACTTCGTTGTTGGAGGCACTGTATCGGAACCGGATCTTCCTTCGCTCCGACCACGCCGGAAGTACACGGTTTTTACAGCGACCGGCGACAACCGCTACACCGCATTGTGGTCACAGGAGATTGTTCCGTTTCGCCTGGAAGGGAATAGCCTCGCCATCGGCGATGTTGACGGAGATTCGCAGAATGAACTGGTGATTCTTGCGAATCCAAGCGTTTATGTTTTCAAGGGTGAAACCGGCGGGCCAGACTTCACGCCGATCTGGCATCATGACGCGGAGGAAACCCCTCGTCTGATACTGGCTGATCTGAATCAGGATGGTTTCAGGGAAATTTACTTGAATGACCAGGCGAATCTGTTCACGTTCGCGCACGACCGTGCTAGCAATCCAAACAGCGTCGTCAGCCTTCAGCCGTGGAGAGTATCCGCAACGCCGTTCAACGAACGTCTTGTCCGGCTCGCTTGGGAAGCCCCGAGTGGCGCGGTATCCTTCACGGTATATCGGACAGAAGGGCAGCGAGCCCATCCAGAGGTGACCAGCACTTCAACGCCGCCGCAACCGTCTGAATTTTCGGTAATTGCCGACGAACTGGATGCGCCGGGCTTCTTTGATCGAAACGTCAGGAAGGACATCACCTACTGGTACGCCGTCACGGCGAAGGGTGATGCTGGGATTGAGACGGATCGGACGGAAGCGGTTTCCGTCACGCCTCGAACCCCGCCGAAGCTGCTCGCCGCCGAGTTCATTCAATCGAATCAGGTGGCTGTCATTTTTGACAAACGGATGGGATTTTCAATCGCCAATGAAAAACGCTATCTCTTGCGAGAGCCGGAGCAACTGGTTGGCGTCAGTCCGGCGTCCGCGATTCGCATCCGGATGGGCAGGCAGGCAGTCCTCACGTTCCAGGCGGGGGCTCTGGTCCCCGGGCGGACCTATGAAATTACAGTCACAAATGTGCGTGACATTGATCGAAACCCAATCGACCTGCGAGCATCAACGCAGCCATTTGATGTCCCGCCTGAAACAGACTTTTCAGCACTGAAGGATTTTACACAAGTGGTTGTCTATCCCAATCCCGTTCGACCGAACGAGTTCCATAAGCGTGCCGTCACGTTTGATCGCCTTCCAATCGGCGCAACCGTTGAGATTTATGACCCCACCGGGGACCTGATTGAAGAATTAACCGTCACCGAATCGGATCGCGGCAGGAAGGAGTGGCTGCTGCTGAGTAACGGGGGGGCGGAGGTGACAAGTGGTGTTTACATCTATGCCATGGAATTTGAGAATCTGAAAAAGATTGGCAAGATTGCGGTGATTAAGTGAGGACACTGTCCTTTGACCTTGGTAAATTAAGACGACAGTGAGACTCTGTTTGTTCGCCCTGATCTAAAGATCGGGCTGGCAGCCACAGTCCACTGATGGATTTTGAACAATTAATCGGGGAACGATATTGTCGGTTGGGTTGAGTCGGCGAAATCCAACTTAAGGGTTTTGTTCCTCCATCCAACCGATGGTGCCCCTATTATTTTCTCAATCTTCATAAGTAATTTTCGGGAATAAACTATCCATTTTTAGAAGTGGAGATGTAGATACGACACGGCTTCTTCCACTTTTCATACTTCGAAGCACCACAGGCACACCCTCAGGCGGGCAGTTTACCCCCTCAGGCGGGGGCAAGCTCCCGAACTTTGAGGGGGAACTTTGAGGGGAGCCCCGAAGGGATAGGGCTCGGCACAGGCAGCACAAGCTTCTTCACTTTTCACTTCTAACTTACTTAAAACAGGATAGGCAATCACTTTACGTTTTACGCATTACGCTTCACAAAAGCGCATCAGACAAGATCTCGATCAGATGCCTGGCGC
>JAPUIP010000883.1 GCA_027296925.1 Candidatus Poribacteria bacterium
GGAAATACAGCCGGGAAAACAGATGTTTATTGACGATTTTTTCATTGAATCGATGGCCGGCGCACACCGCGCACTTAACCGGCCGGAAAAAATCACGGTCGACCAGCCGCTTCACCTTATCTCATCGGAAATGCCGTGGGAAAAAGGACAAGCGACCGGGGCTGTCATATTTGACCAGATGAACCAAGTATTTCGGATGTACTACGCCGGCGTTGAGAACTGCGTGTGCGTCTTGGAATCGCCGGACGGCATCGAATGGACCCGCCCCAATCTTGGGCTTGTTCCGTTTCATGGCGAAAGAGACAACAACATTGTCAATTGGCCCGACGATTGCCCGGCGATTGGAACCCTCCTGTGCGACCCACATGAAGCCGACGAAGCTTATCGCTGGAAGAGAATACATCATTTTCCGCACAAGGGCGTATGGCGTGCCCTTCACTCGGCGGATGGATACGATTGGCGGCACTACCCTCCCGGGCCGCACAATGATCAGAAACAGTTCTTCGGATTCGGCTCGCCTTTTGAAACCTTCGGCGGCCCCATTGACCCAGACGCGCTGTATGTGCTATACAGTCAACGTGGCTCAAGCCGAAGAACCCGCGTTTTGGGGCGACGCGATAGTCCTGATTTTCTCAATTGGTCTGGCCTGCGAACCGTCATTGACCAAGACCTCGATGACCCGCCCGGCACGGAATTCTACTCCGCCGGCTTCGACATGGTCAATCGCACCGATGGCGGACTGCATATCATCATGCTGAACACCTTCCTGACAGACCTCACTGAGCCTTACGCGATCGAGGAGCCGGAACATTACTGGGGTGGATCAAAGGGACCGACGGTGATACCCGCTCGAATTGATGGGTTCGTTGAACCCCAATTGGCTGTGAGTCGCGATACCGTTTCATGGAAACGCTATCGTGAGCCGTTTATCCCGCGTGGAAAACCGGGGGCATGGGATTGGGCGTGTATCTACGCCGCAGGCCCCATCCATCACGATCGAAATCTCCTATTCTTTTACAACGGACGCAACCTGACGCATAACGGCCGTTCCTCCCGGCCATACGAAAGTGCATATTCGGCGGAATCGCAAAGCGGCGTGGGTCTTGCGACGCTTCGCCCAGACGGGTATGTCAGTGTCGAAGCGGATTCGTATGCACCCGGTATTTTGACCACCCATCGCTTCCGGCAGGAATCGGGTGGAACGCTGACGGTTAATGTCGATGCGTCAGTCGGAGAATTGCGCTACGAAGTCTTGGAAGATACCGGCGATCCGATTCCCGGTTTCACCGCCGCCGACTGTGATCCCATCCGGCGTGACACGCTGGAAGGAACACTTTCGTGGAACAGTCTATCCCGCTGGCCGGAGGTGAGTGAAGAAAGACAAGCAAGATATCCGAATCTCTCGAAGTCGGAGTTTTACATAAAATTGCGCTTTTACATCGCGCACGGAACAAAGCTATATTCGGTCACACTTGCCCCGCCCGAGGTGACGATGTGGCAGGTGAACGTGAAAGGGCGAGTGGACTGATCCGGTACAGAAAAGGAAGGAACATGTCTAAACCGAGTAAACGGGCTGCGATTATTGGACTCGGCGGGCAGGGCCAAGCCCATTACGCCGCCTACAACGGCGTCGAAGATGTAAAGGTCGCCGCTGTTTGCGAAATCAGCACAGAACGACTTGTCGCCTTTATCGATGAAAATCCTGATGTGCGCGGGTATACAAACGCCGACGAGCTGCTTGAAAACGAGCAGTGTGACATTCTCAGCATTGTAACCAATACTCCATCACATGCAGATTTAACCGTCGCTGCTGTGGAGGCGGGAGTAAGTGCCGTGCTTTGCGAGAAACCGATGGCACATAGCCTGACTTCCGCGAGGCAGATGATCGACATCTGTACGGCGAAAGACGTCCGCTTGGCAATCAACCACATGAGACGTTGGTCGCCACGATACCATCAACTCCGGGACATGTTGAAAAACGGTCAAATCGGCGAGATCGGCAGCTTGGTTTACGCTTCAGGCGGGGCACTGTTTGCCTGCATCGCAACGCACATCTTCGACCTGATGCGAATGCTCACGGGACGCGAAATCCTCTGTGTTTCAGGGCGATTTGACACATTCCGTCGTCCCAATCCGAGGGGCGCACAGTTCCATGACCCCGGCGGACACGCCTTGGTGCAATTCGAGGGTGACAGCCGCGCTTTTCTCGATTTATCGGAAAATCTTGGCGTCCCTTCATGGTTTGACATCCACGGTTCCCTCGGACGCGTACACATCGAAGAGGAACGCCGCATCTGGCAGGTTTTTGCGCGTCAAGCACACGATAGAGAGCAGCCACCGTGGGCAGCCCGTAACACAAACCAGCCTGTTGAGCTTGCTGAGACCCATGAAAATTGGACAACGGTATTAAGCGCAGGGATCACCGAACTCCTCGGCGATGGTCCGGTGAATTCGTCGGGTGAGGATGGCTATGCGGCGCTTGAGGCGATCGTCGCCGCACATATTTCGCATGAAAACGGTGGCGTACCTGTCGCCTTGCCGTTGACCGGTGACGACCTTCTGCGCGAATTTACTTTCACGTAGAGAAAGCGTATTATCTAAGCCATGGCAACGCAGCCGGCTACACGACAACAATCTAGCGGGGGAAGATATCCTTACGCTCACCGGTTCCTGCGTCCAAGCAAGCAGCCATCGTTGGAAAAATCCCAACCGGCGTTAATTACGATTAAGAACTTCGTGAAATGCAGCCAATTTGTCCAACTGGCTTCAATTATCCTTACACGCAGCGACCTCTGAATACTGAATGACCAATTCAACATCCGTCAGGACAATATCGGAAGCCACTTTGGGATTGCGCGTTTCCAAGATAACCTCAACCGTATGCGTTCCGAGCGCAACCTCTTCGGCAACCAGCCTGTAGCACAGCCACACCGTTGCGCTCACGTCTGAGATACCATCGGTGTTATAGCGAACCTGCGGATCTGGAAGTTCTGCATTATCCCACCAGACTTTGACGATATCGCCGCGTACCCATTGATCGAGCCGTATCCGCAATAGCGGATTGGCAGCCGTCTCGACTGTCAAGTCGTCAGTGACGTCCAAAACCACCCGCGGGCCTGTGTTCGTAAGCGTCGGCTTCAAGACGACAGGGACCTCGCCCCAGATT
>JAPUIP010000884.1 GCA_027296925.1 Candidatus Poribacteria bacterium
TTCGACATGCCTGAAACGCCTCACACGCAAGCGTATCCAGATAATCGGATTCCGCTCGCAGTAGCTCGGCAGTCTGATTCAAGACACCTTCGAGGTTGGGATTATAAGACTGTTCTAAAAAGGGAATGAGTTCTAAACGAATGCGATTGCGGAGATGATTGAGTTGGTGATTTGTCGAGTCGTGGCGGGGCTGCAAACCGAGTTGTGCCACAAATTCCGCGAGCTCTCCCCGCGAAAAAACGAGCAGAGGACGGATAAACTTTCCCTCCCGCACAGGAAGTATCCCCGTTAACCCTGACATGCCCGCGCCGCGTAATAGGTGCATCAAGATGGTCTCCGCAGTATCACCACGATGGTGCCCGAGCGCAATCTTCGTTGCCCCAATTCGTTGACAAACCTCCTCATAAAACTGGTACCGTGCGCGTCGTGCGGCGGCCTCTGCGGAGAGTTTTTGTTGTTGCATCAGTCGTGGAACGTCAATCCGCCGGCGCGAAATCGGTAAGCGTAAGCGATGCGCTTGTTCTTCGACGAACGCTGCATCCGCAGCCGAATCGGAGCGAAAACCGTGATCTAAATGTGCAACGTGAAGCTGACAGTCCAGTTGTGGACGCAGACGATATAAGGCGTAAAGGAGGGCCAGCGAATCGACACCGCCAGAGACACCGACAAGCACCGTTTCTCCTGGCTGGATCATCGTGTGCTGTTGGATAAAGTGATAGGTGCGTTGCACGAAGTCGGCGAACATGATCTACGCAGGGGCGGAAAGGTAAAAAAAAAGCCGCGAAAGGCGGCTTGATTTTACGTATGAAGAGTGCCGGTGCGGAGAGTTGAACTCCGGACAGCACGATTATGAGTCGTGTGCTCTACCACTGAGCTACACCGGCATTGAAGAAAAAAGGGAAATGCACTTTAAGACGCGCATTTCCCGTGAAGAGCGTTATCAAAAAATTGCAGGGGTGGGATTTGAACCCACGTCCTCCGGGTTATGAGCCCGACGAGCTACCAGACTGCTCTACCCTGCGCCAAGTCTTTGCGAGAAATAAGGTTGGTGGGCGAGGAGGGATTTGAACCCTCACACCCATTTACGGGCGATGGATTTTAAGTCCATTGTGTCTGCCATTCCACCACTCGCCCGTGGAAGGGAATCTAGCTCACGACTGAACTCTCGCGAATTCAGCGGGCGTATTATAACCTATCCGCCCCAGTTTGTCAAGATTTTTTAGGATCTGGGGAAATGTTTCATGTTGACTTTTGTATGCGGACATGGCATACTTTCCGCCTAAGAGACTCACAATTGCAAGGGGGGATGCATTATATGGAGCTGACTTACGCTCAGAAACGGGAAATTTTCGAGAATGGATTTGTCAAACTTCCGGGTGTAGTGCCGCGGGTGATGGTCGATGTGGCGCTTCGGGCAATCAATAGCTCTGTTGGCGAGGGGATGAATCCTGACGACATGGTGACGTTCCGATCCAGATCCTACTGTCCAGAACTCCAGCGTGAACCTGTCATCACAGATCTGTTGAGCAAAACCCCGGCGTGGTTGTTAGCGGAATCCGCCATAGGCGCGGGGAAGATTAAGCCTGCTACCGGTGGGCAGATTGCTCTCCGATTTCCGACGATGCAAGACCCACCGAGAAAACCGGGCGGCCATCTGGACGGGATGCACTCGCCAAACAACGGGGTTCCAAAGGGGGTCATCCGCAATTTTACGATGCTGGTCGGCGTATACTTGAGCGACGTGCCCAATCCGTATTCCGGCAATTTCACGGTATGGCCGGGAACGCATCATATCTACGAGGGATATTTTCGGGAGCATGGGCCGGAATCGTTACTCAACGGCATGCCACCGGTGGAGTTGCCGAAACCGCAACAGATCACTGGCAAAGCAGGAGATGCGATATTCTGTCATTATCAAGTTGCACACGGTGCGGCGCCGAACGCCTCACCTCACACCCGGTACGCCATCTTTTTCCGGCTGCGCCACATCGAGCACGATGACTTTCGCCCGGAGGCGATGACCGACATCTGGTTGGACTGGGAAGGCATGCGGGACATCATGGGGCGTGGTGAGTAAGATGCGGCCCTGAGCCGGAAGCGTTCTACAAATACCGATTACCAAATGAAGAGGGAACAAAATGTCTGAACGGAAAAAAATCGCAGCCATCATCACGACCTACTTTCCGCGTTCTCACGCAGACGTGGTCGCGACAAAATATATGAAAGGGTTTCCGACAAACGAGGGCTTCCGCCATCCGCGCGTCAAGCTTATCTCAATCTATCTGGATCAGATCGACCCACGAGACATCGGACGAGAACTCGCCGAAGCGCATAGTGTTCCAATATATCCGAGCATCCGGAGTGCGTTGACGCTGGGTGGGAATGAACTCGCCGTCGATGGCGTCTTGCTCATTGGTGAGCACGGGGATTATCCGTACAATGAGCTCGAGCAGCACATGTATCCACGTCGCTATCTGTTCGAGCAGATCTGTGGCGTCTTTGCATCGAGCGGGCGTTCCGTCCCGGCTTTCTGCGATAAGCATCTCTCGTACAACTGGACCGATGCGAAGTGGATGTATGATCGCGCACAGGAACTCAATGTGCCGTTTATGGCGGGTTCATCGCTGCCGACCTGCTGGCGAAATCCGTTCCTTGAGTATGACCTTGATACCCCGCTAGAAGCCGCCATCGGGATTGGCTACGGCGGCATAGAGTCCTACGGCTTCCATGCTTTGGAGACGTTACAGTGCATGATTGAGCGACGAGCAGGCGGAGAGTCTGGCGTCGTTGCGGTGCAATGCCTTGAGGGAGAAGCGGTCTGGGAGGCGGGGGCGAAAGGGCTTTGGTCACGCGAATTGGCGGAGGCGGCATGTGCCCCCATCGAGGATAAGCCAGACGGACGAATGGAAGAACACTGTAAAAATCCCGCGGTCTTTCTCATTGAGCACAGCGATGGGTTCACGTCAGCGGTACTGATGTTGAATGGTTACACGAGCCATTTTGCTTATGCAGGGCAAGTGAACGGCGAGATTCAAGGGACGGAGTTTTACCTGCAGGGTGGAGACCCGCATTCTCACTTTAGCTATCTCGGCCTCAATATTGAGGAGATGTTCCTCACCGGCCTTCCACAGTATCCAGTCGAACGGACGTTGTTGACGACTGGCGTTTTGGATGCGGCCATGCGCTCCAGGTCTCAGGGGCATATCCGGCTGGAAACGCCTTACCTGGCGAGCCTCGCTTATCGTTCCTACGAAAAGCTGCCGATTCGTCCAACGGCGCCGCGTCCCGGTGGATCGACACTCGATCCGTGGCCGCCGGATTCGCCGGATAGTTAATTTCACGGAGATCAGATCTCTACTGTGAAGCCGCCGTTTTTATCGGCTCGGATTTAGGAAGGAGAATTCGATGGGAAAACTCGAAAACAGGATCGCCATTGTCACCGGCGCAAGCCAGGGCATCGGGAAAGCAATCGCGCTGACATTCGGCCGGGAAGGCGCCAAAGTCGTTGCCACCGCACGCACGACGGCAGCCATTGAGGACGTCGTTGATCAAATCAGCGAAGCGGGTTCGGAAGGCTTGGCTGTGACAGCAGACTTGAGTGTAGAAGCAGATATTGGGCGCATCGCCGACGAAACGCTGGCGCGATTCAGGCGCATTGACCTTCTGGTTAACAATGCCGCCATTATTCATCCACGGATCGATCTGGTGGACCTTGATGCCGATTTGTGGCGGCGGGTCATCGACGTGAACTTGACCGGCGCGGCACTTCTCACGAAGGCCGTATTGCCGAGTATGATCGACAACCGGTTCGGCAAGATCATCAACATTTCAAGCATCGGCGGGCGGAAGGGCGGAGCGGGCCGTACCGCGTATCGGGTGACGAAAGCAGCGTTGATCAGCTTGACCGAGAGTGTGGCCGCCGAGGTTAAGCAGTACGGCATTGATGTCAACTGCATCTGTCCGGGGGGCGTAGACACGGAGGGTTTCCGCGAGGCCTTTGGGAGTCGGGGACGAGAAGAGAATCCGAAACTGATGCGCCCGGAAGAGATTGCAGAGCTCGCCGTTTTCCTGATGTCAGGGGTTTCCTCGGCGGTTACCGGCGCGGCGATCGATGCCTTCGGTACAACGAATCCGTTGTTCGGGTAAAGGGCCCCGATTTTTTGCCCGAGTAACCAACGACACGGCGCGTTCCTTTTCGAGGATAGTTGTCGATGCAATACTGGTTTTTAGGAAATGTAGGTTTTTGGTATCAAATCCGTCGGGGCAAACCGCCTTCTCGTCCTGACGCGACATAAAGAAAGGAAGGTTATATCTCATGCAGATGAGACCCATCACGGCGAATGCATCTCAGATTATGGTCGAGCAACTTGCGGCATCGGGGGTGAAGTATGTGTTCAATAACTCCGGATCCCGCGAGGCACACTTCTTCGATGCGCTACATGTGCATCCGGATATACACGGCATCCTGGCGCTCCATGAGGGAAGTGTTGCGGCGATGGCTGGAGGATATACGCAGGTTAAGCTGGATGCGGCGGTCATGGTCGTCCATCTTGGCGCAGGGCTGGCTCAATGCCTCGGACAACTTATCAACGTTTGGAGCGGGAGCTTGCCCGTTGTCGTCATCACGTTTGCGGGTGACACCGGAAGTTTCGCAGACAGAATCGGGCTGGATCTCAATCACAACTTTGGTCCAACGTCGATCTCGGCGCCTTTTACCAAGGCAAACTGGACGGTGATAGAACCGGAGGGGCTGCCACAAGCAATCAACCGCGCCTTACAGGTTGCCAAAACGCCGCCGGTTGGCCCCGTGCATCTTGCCGTCTACGATCGGCTGCTCAGCACGGATGGGGTCACAACGAACATTATTGAAGGTGGCATCCCGGAGCTTCGCGCCGGTTACCCAGCGGACACCGAAGTCGAGGAGGTCGTGCGTGCGCTGCATGACGCGAAGCGGCCGCTGCTCTATATCGGAGATGGCGTTTGGAAGAGCGGCGCTGAGACCCAGGTGGCCGCACTCGCGGAGCACTTTGGGATTCCCATTGTCGGTAGCTGGGGGGATATGCGGAGCGTCTCAATTAAACATAAGCTCTATTGTGGACGGCTTGATCAAGCGATGGAGGCACTCGATCCGGATTGCATGGTCTGCATTGGCGTGCGCCATGGCGGACGTGGACATTCGCAAGATTTCAGCGCGTTCTCCGCGACGGGACGGGTGATCGCTATCGGTTCGGATGGCGATAATCTCAAGAATATCCCAGGGCTGGATTTGGCAATCCTGGCGGACGAGCGCCGGACGCTTGAGCGTTTTGAAGCGGTTGGGCTAAGCCAATCGACACCGGATCAGTTTGATGATCGACGTGCATGGGCGCAGGCGCAGATCGCAAACCTTCGTGCGCAGCGGAGACGGGAGGTCCAGAGCGTTAAACGGCAACCCGCTCGGGTACGACCGTGGCTGGTAGCGGATGCCCTCGACCAAGCCCTGGAGCGGATGGGCGGTGGGGTCATCATGATTGAGCAATTTGCCGTACCATTGGATAGTGTTGACGATTCACATGCAGCCAGCAATAACGTGTATATTCGTGCCGCCGGCGGTTCAGAGGGCTACGGCATCGGCGGAGCGATTGGCGTCAAACTCGCGGCGCCGGATCGCCCCGTCGTTGGGCTCGTCGGAGATGGTTCGATGTTCTATGCGGATTCGGGGCTTTGGACCATGGCGCATCACGGCATTCCCGTTCTCTACGCGATTGCGAACAACCAATCCTACGGAATCGTCGCCAACGCTTTCGAGCGGTCGGGAGGCACCATGAAACAGACCGGTGAATATGCCGGTGTTGCTTTGCAAGACATTGATCCGGTGAAGATCGCGGAAGGGTTTGGCGTCGAAGGGATGCACGTTCGGGATGAGTCTCGACTGACCGAAGCGATTGCGCATGGACTGGAAGTGGTCGAGGGAGAGCGTCGCCCATTCCTGCTGAATCTCCATTTGCCGTTTGGGTTGCCTCAAGGCGGGCGTGCTGCCGCACCATTCCGTCTTGCGGATGCTGTGGCGGCAAAAGCCCGTGCCGCGTAGGTGCGCAATATCCGACACTGTAGGTCGGGGTTCCAATCTCGACAGACCACCGATGACGCCTTTTGTCGATGTGGAAAATCGACCTACAAATTTCTCAA
>JAPUIP010000885.1 GCA_027296925.1 Candidatus Poribacteria bacterium
ATCTCGGGTTGCCTTTCCGCTGCGAGAACTGTATAATGTAAGAACGCAACCCGGCCATGTCTTGGTCTGTCGTTAATTTCGCCATAAAGCGAATCGATATTCAACCTGCTTATGAAAATCTGTTATGGAGGTATTATTCAATGACAACGAAAGAGATTGCAGATAAGCTCGTGGAACTCTGTCGTCAGGGGCAAAACCTGGAAGCGGAAGACCTGCTTTATCACTCAGATGTCGTGTCGTTGGAAGCCGATGGCTCGGAGGTAAAAGGGCTCGAGGCTGTTAAAGGGAAAACGCAGTGGTTTCTAGACAATCACGAAATTCATAGTGCAAGCATCCCAGAATATTATGTTGGACAGAACTCTTTTTCAGTCATCTTCGAGGTAGAGGTTACGCCGAAGGGCGGTGAAAGGATGGCGATGAAAGAGCTCGGCGTCTACGCCGTTTCCGACGGCAAGGTTGTCCACGAACAGTTTCACAATGTGGCTGGCTAGCGCATGAAATTAGGGGTATTCACGCGCAATGACCAAAGTTGCTGATAACAAATTTCCTATTCACGATCTGTTACGACGGCGTTGGAGTCCGCGAGCTTTCTCGGATCGCAACGTCGAATCGAGCAAGTTGCGAAGCCTTTTGGAAGCGGCGCGATGGGCGCCCTCATCTTTCAACGAGCAGCCGTGGTGCTTTATCGTCGCCACGAAGGCAGATATGACGGAATATCAGCGTTTGCTCAGTTGCTTGACGGAAGGAAACCAGCGGTGGGCACAACGCGCTCCCGTGTTGATGCTTTCTGTGGCAAAACGCTATTTTGACAGAGATGGAAATCAAAATCGACACGCCTTCCACGATGTCGGGCTGGCGGTCGGAAATCTGGTTCTCCAGGCGACCGCGCTCGGACTGTTTGCGCACCAGATGGCCGGATTTCATATCGAAAAAGCGCGTGAGACATTCCGCATCCCTGAAGGCTATGATCCAGTGGCGGTGCTTGCCATCGGGTATTTGGGGCAGCCGACAACGCTTTCCCACGATCTGCGTGAGCGTGAGTTGACGCCCCGCACTCGAAAATCTCTGGAGACGTTTGTGTTCACCGGAGATTGGGGACAGACTGCCCCGCTAGTGGGCGAACCGTAATTCACGCTTCGGAATGTCGATTTAATAACTCCTACATTTGTCATTCTGAGGCGCTCCGCAAGCCTGTCCTGCCTGTCCCGCCTGTGCCGCCTGTCGCGCCTGTGCCGAGCTTCGAGGTAAGCTTCGAGGTGGACACGGGGTGAAGCCAAAGGGTTCAGGAGGACAAAGATTTGGCACCTAATTCCTTAGGAACGGGGATGCGAGATATGGAAGATCAGATCCAACAGACACTAACCCTCATCGATGGAGGCGATTACGGGAAAAGTGCAGATGGGCGTTGCGAGATTCGTGAAGCCGATACGTCTGACGTGGAACTTCTCGATGCCTACTCGCGGGCGGTTATCACCGTGTCCGACGCCGTTGGGCCGGCTGTGGTCAGCATTTCCGTCGGGAAGGAGTCAGCCAGCCGTGGGCTTGATCAGAACGGCGCGGGGTCTGGCGTCGTTATTACCCCAGATGGCTACATCCTGACAAATAGCCATGTCGTGCATCAAGCCTCGCGGATCGCCACGCAGTTCACGGACGGAACAACCGTCCCAGCGACGCTTGTTGGCGAAGATCCGGCGACAGACCTGGCGGTCATTCGCGCAGACGCTTCAGATCTGCCTTATGCCGCCATTGGCGACTCTGCCACACTTCGCGTCGGTCAACTGGTAATCGCGATTGGAAATCCATTCGGTTTCCAGTCTACGGTTTCCACCGGGGTCGTCAGTGCCATCGGTCGTGCGTTAAGGAGCCAGGAAGGCAGGCTTATTGAGAACATCATCCAGCATACAGCGCCCCTCAATCCGGGCAATTCTGGCGGGCCGCTTGTGGATTCCAGAGGGCATGTCGTCGGCATCAACACCGCCATTATTGCGATGGCGCAAGGTATCGGCTTCGCCATTCCAGCCAACACCACCAGATGGGTTGTTTCGCAACTCCTCACTCATGGGCGAGTGCGGCGTGGTTATTTGGGCATTATCGGTCGAGAACGTCCATTAGATCGCCGCCTGGTACGCCTCCACAGCCTTGCTAATGAAAGGGCGATCGAGGTCGTATCGATTGCAGCGAATAGCCCGGCAGCGCAGACAGGGGTTCGAGAGGGGGATTTTATCGTTGCGATTAACAAGCAAGCTGTGCAGAATATTGATGACCTCCATCGATTCTTTACGGAATGGCCCCTCGATCGCTCGGTAACGCTTACCATCCTCCGTAGCGGTGAGTTGATGCACCTGGATATCGTACCGGTGGAGGTTGAGTAATCTCCAAAGTTAGGCTAAAGGGTTTCGATGATAAAGGTTGTTTTCTTTGATTTCTTCGGCACTTTAATCTTCTGGACGCAACCGCTCCACGTCACCATCCGCAAGATTGCGAATCGATACCAACTCGATCTGGATTGGGCGGTCTACGACGAAGCGCGGGCAATTATGACCGAAGCGTATGAGGCATCGAAACCGACAGATAATATTTTGAAGACAATGGCCCGACAGGTTGATGGCTGCTGCGCCTTCCTGAGGAAGCTGGGGGCGCGTGAGCATGTAGAGCAGATGGCGTGGGAGGTGTTGCAGTATGAACACGCCATGTTCTCCCGCAATAACGCCACGCTCTATGACGACGCGCTGCCGACACTCGATCGGCTGCAAGCGGCGGGGCTGAAGATGGGGATTGTCTCCAACTGGGACACACCGCTGCACAACACCGTCGAGGCGCTTGGAATTGATGGATATTTCGAGGTGATTGTCGCCTCTCATGACCAGCGGGTGCGGAGTGCTAAGCCGGAGGCGGCGATCTTTGAATATGCGCTGAATGCGGTTGGCGCCGCCCCGGACGAAGCCGTTCACGTTGGAGACTCCTACGAATCGGATATTGTGGGAGCGCAATCGGTGGGCATACGTGCAATTCTGCTAGATCGAGAGGGAACGCAAGATGGTCGTTGGCGAGATATAATCCGCAGCTTGCATGCGCTGCCGGGTTTGTTAATGGATACTGGAAACCAACCGAAGGTCAGCATGTAGAATCCCCCTCGTCAGCCGAGACAGACTCTATCTACGTTAGCAGCTTAAATAACACCACCGGGTTTTGCCGGTTAACCGTGCGAGAAGAATGAAGTCCTTCGGGGCAGTTCTCGTGCTACAATAGTATAGGAGTTGATTCAATGAAAAGATTCACATTCGTGGTTGTATGCTATTGCTTCATTTCGATGTGGGCATGGGGCGCCGAAACGCCCTCCGATATTGAACGGTATTGGCCGCAGTGGCGCGGCCCTCACGCAACGGGCGTTGCACCTCACAGCGATCCAGCGGTGGAGTGGGCCGAAGACAACAACGTCCGATGGAAACTTGAGATTCCCGGTCAGGGACACGCCTCCCCGATCGTCTGGCACGAGACCGTCTTTGTGACAACCGCCATTGAAACCGACAAGCCGGTCGAGCCGCAAATGAACGAAGCTGCCCCGCAGTCACCGCGCCGGCGGAGGGGACCGAGAACCATCCAACCGACAAAGGTTCTCAAGTTTGTCCTCTTGGCAATCGATCGTCGGGACGGCAGCATCCAATGGCAGCGGACAGCGCGTGAAGAACTGCCGCATGAGGGTACCCATCCCGACGGCAGTTGGGCGGCAAACTCGCCGGTCACCGACGGCGAGCACATCTATGCTTACTTCGGATCCCGTGGACTCTATTGCTTTGATATGCAGGGGGCTCTGAAGTGGGAGAAAGACCTGGGCGACATGACGACCAAACTCGGCTTCGGTGAGGGTAGCTCGCCCGTCCTCTATGGCGACACAATCGTCGTCAACTGGGACCACGAAGGGAGTTCGTTCATCGTTGCTCTTGATAAGATAACCGGCGAGGAACGTTGGAAAGTGGACCGAGATGAGACTACGTCATGGGCTACGCCGATTGTGGTCGATCACAACGGAAAACCGCAGGTTATCACCAGCGCAACCAAACGGGTACGTAGCTACGACCTCGCGACGGGAGAATTGATTTGGGAGTCTAGCGGCATGACGGCGAATGCGATTCCATCCCCGGTTGCGACGAAGGACATGGTCTATGTCACCAGCGGTTTTCGGGGTAACGCCTTGCACGCCATTCGTCTGGCCGATGCGAAAGGTGAGATCACCGATTCCGACGCGGTTGTCTGGCAGTACGACAGGGATACACCCTACGTCCCGTCGCCGCTGCTCTATGGAGATGCGCTGTATTTCCTGAAACACAATCAGGGCATCCTCTCCTGCTTCAACGCTCAGACAGGCGAAGCATACTATGGCCCGCAGCGACTGGAAGGCATCACGGGGGTTTACGCTTCACCGGTCGGTGCGCGCGATCGCGTATACCTGGTCGGCCGAAATGGCACCACGCTGGTGATTAAACGGGGACCTGAGTTTGAGGTATTGGCAACAAATTCCCTGGACGATCGCTTCGAGGCCTCGCCAGCGATCGTGGATAACGAAATCTATCTGCGTGGACGCAAATATCTATATTGCATCGCCCACAATTAGGGTGCATGGAGGAAAAACTCATGTCGCAACAACGAGTTGCTGTAATTGGCTGTGGTGGACGCGGCCGAGGGCACATGCGGATTCTGAAGGCGTTTTCGGACGTAGAATTGGTCGCCGTCTGTGATCTGGTGGAGTCAGCCCGGAACGCCGCCGGCGATGAGTTCAGTGTAGCGAAACGCTATGCCAGTATTGAGGAGATGTTAGACGCCGAGTCGCTTGACGCCGTCTTTGTCGCGACGCCGGCACACCTCAACGGACAGGCGGCGCTGCCGTGCCTGGAACGCGGTGTCAACACGCTGTTGGAGAAACCGCCGGGGATGAGCGTTTCGGAAACGGTTGGCTTGCGCGATGCCGCCGCCCGCACAGGCGCCAAAGGAATGGTCGGCTGGAATCGTCGCTTCCATCCCATCATCGTCAAAGCGCGAGAGATGGTCGAAGCACGTGGTCCTGTGACACAACTGGTCGGCGAATTTCACAAAAGCATCACCGGCTTTGTGAAGTCCGGCCGGTTCCCCGAACATCTCATGGATAACCTGTTTTTGGAAACGCCCATCCATGCGCTCGACATTGTTCGTGCCATTGCGGGAGCGGAAGTCGAGGAGGTGCACAGCGTCGTGCGTCGCACGATCTCAGATTACAAAGATGTACACGCGGCGCTGATCCTGTTCGAGAACGGTTGCGTCGCCCACCTCATCGCCAACTACACCACCGACGCGCGTCTGGAGCGTTACGAGATCCACGGGCGTGACATCTCCGCCTATCTCGAAGGCGTATCGCGTGGGACTGTCTTCTGCGATGGAGGCCAACACGAGTTGAGTGGCGCGGGCACCAGTGGCACGGAGGAACAGAATCGCTACTTCCTTGACTGCATCAAAGCGGATCAGCCGGTCTCACTCCCTGCTGCGAACCTGGACGAGGCAGTTAAGACAATGGAACTCGCGGAGTCGATTTTGGGCGGACTGCGCTCTTGAACCAAAGCGACACAACGAACCAAACAGTAATTGGAGAATAGTGATGGCAAAACAGTACCGAGCTTGTCTAGTTGGGTGTGGACGTATGGGGGCGACGATTGATGACGAAATGGCGGGGCGGCCCGAGCGCTTTCTCTGGATTCCGTATTCGCATGCAGCAGCGGCCGTCGCGTGCGATCGGACCGAGTTGGTTGCCGTATCGGACGTCATTGCTGAGAAAGCGGAAACCATTCGGCAACGCTACAACGCGCCCCGGTGCTACACCGATTACCGTGAGATGATTGCCCAGGAGCAGCCGGATATCGTGTGCATCGCGACACGTCCCGGCTCACGCGCCGAGATTACGATCTTCGCCGCTGAAAATGGCGTCAAAGGAATCTATGGGGAAAAACCGCTCTGCTGCTCGATGGAGGAAGCCGATGCCATGGTAGAAGCGGTCGAGAAACACGGTGTCAAGTTCAACTACGGCACACAGCGGCGTTTTATGCCGTTTTATCGAAAGATGCGTGAGTTGATTGACGCAGGCGAGCTCGGCGACGTGCAGTGCATCATCGCCCAATATGGTGCTAGCTCGGCACTGTGGGGACTGACTCACGCCGCGGACATGCTGATGTACCTGGCTGGCGATCCGGAGATCGATTTTGTTCAAGGTACGATTGTATGCAATGACGAGGATTGGGATGGCAATCGACTGAACACAGACCCCGCTATCACGGGTGGGTATGTCCGTTTTGCCAACGGGGTGCACGGCTACAACACGGCAGGGACGGGGCCGGAGTTTGAAGTGTGTGGGACAAAGGGCAAAATGCGCACCCTCAACAACGGCATGACCTGTCAGTTCCGCAAAGCCCCCTCATCCTCGCGAATCCTAGAAGAGTTTCCGTTTCCCGAAGTGCCTCGCGAGAGCGGCACGGAGATGGGCATCAAGGACGTTGCCGAGGCACTGGATACTGGGCGCGAGACGCAGGGGCCAATTCAACTCGCTCGTCGCAGTCAGGAAATGCTCATGGGAATGATCGAATCTCACCGTTTGGGTGGTTTGCGCGTGTCGCTACCGATGACCAACCGTTCGCTCTATGTGGGACGACCGGACTGGTAACACACGGAGGCTGTTAAGATGAGAGATGATAAGGAGCCAACTCCAGAAACTGGCTCTGAGGTCAAAGGCGGACATAACGTGAAAGCACGTATCGAAATCACGCCGGGTGTCTGTGGTGGGAAGCCTCGAATTGCGGGACACCGCATTCGCGTGATGGACATCGCCATCTGGCATGAGCAGGGAGGATGGTCACCTGACGAAATCATTGTTCACTTTCCTCAGTTGACGCTTGCGGATGTCTATGCCGCGCTTACCTATTACCGAGGGCATCAGGGCGAAATCGAAGCGGATATCCGATGCGCGAAAGAGATTGAGGCGGAGGCCCGTGCGAGACATCCATCCAGGCTGAAGGCATCGAGTCGGCCTGATCATTTGCTTCGTTCGAGATACAGTTAGGAGAAAATCGCGATGAATCTGGATCAAGCGTTACTTCACCTGAAAGTTGACGGCTGGTGTGTGCTTGAAGGGATTATTCCTCCGGATGAGGTCGATGCCGTGCGCGAGAGTGTGGAGCGGTCGGTTCCTATCCATCGCAATCCCAAGGCTCCCGACGCCATTGGTCATGTTCCGGGCTTTATTCGCTACGACCAATCGCTTGCGCCCTACTTGGCTGACCGGCGTATGCTAGACCTCGCCGAGGCGATGCTGGGTGACCATGTCCGAATCTCCTTTACCACCGGCACGATTAACTACCCCGGAAATCAGCGCGGCGGCTGGCACGCGGATTGGCCATTCAATCAGAACAACGCCGGGCACATCCCCGCGCCTTACCCTGATGCGGTCATGCATCTCACGACCCTGTGGATGCTCGCGCCGTTCACCCGGGAAAACGGAGGCACCCTTATCGTGCCCGCCAGCCATCGTGCGAATAACAACCCAACCGGGAACAACGGCGTTGACCCCAAAAAACCTTACCGAACCGAGATGCAGGCGACTGGCCCGGCAGGGAGTGTGTTGGTGATGGATAGCCGCTTGTGGCATGCAACGGCGCCGAATCGGACCGACCAGCCGCGGACCTCGGTGGTGGTACGTTATGCACCGTGGTGGCTCAACCTGGATGTGCTAATGCCCGGTTCGGCGGAACGCGACCGTATCGTGGAAGAGTCCGGCAAAACGGAAAATAACGTTCCGCCCATACCGCCACATGTTTACGACGCACTACCCGAGGATGTGAAACCGTTATTTCGACATTGGGTGAGGGAAACAGAGCCGGGGAGATAGGGAAATACGGTGAAAGGAAGAGGTCAAGGTTTTGAGAAATGAACAGCCGACCCACATCGGGACGAACCGCCAACTGTTCGTGGACGATTTCTGGATCGCCGACGCGAAAGGTATAACGCGGCGACTGCATGCGCCGGTGCCGCGGGAGATCGCGATTGCCGCAGAGCACCCCTGGGAACGGGGCGGGGTCTCCTACATGGTGACTTTCCGTGATGGTGACCGTTTCCGTGCGTGGTATCGCTGTGATCAAGAGATGCCGATTCGTGGTGAGCGTCAGCCGCTAATTGCCTACGCCGAAAGCACTGACGGCGTTCACTGGAACAAACCGAGATTGGGGTTGATTGAATTTCAAGGTTCGAAGGACAATAACCTTGTGTGGACGGGACCGGGAAACAACATGTCGCCGTTCCTCGATGGCAATCCTGATGCCCCTGACGAAGAACGCTACAAAGCCATCGTCCGCACCCGCGACGTGCTCGCATTGGTTTCGCGTGACGGCCTCAGTTGGCGGCTGATGCAGGACGCGCCGATTCTGACCGACAGACCGTTCGACTCGCACAATATCGCTTTCTGGGATGCGTGGCGCAGCGAATATGTCGCTTATACACGAGGGGTGGCGGGCAAGGGGAACTTCAAAAGCGGAGTCCGCTGGATTCGCCGGACGACCTCCAAAGACTTTCGCCACTGGACACCGCTGGAGTCGATTGACGCCGGTGATGCGCCGTTTGAGCATCTTTATACCAACGCCTGCGTGCCTTACGAGCGCGCGTCGGGGACGTATCTGATGTTCCCCTCACGGTTCGTGGTCGAACGCGAGCCGATTCCGGACTGGGAGTACGGTTCCGGCGTCAACGACATCGTGTTCATGTCCAGCCGCGATGGACTCCACTTCGACCGAAGTTTCATGGAGGCTTTTGTCCGCCCCGGTCTGGATGCGGACAACTGGCATGAGCGGGGAATCTATATGGAGCGCGGCATTCTCCACACATCGCCGGGCGAGCTCTCGCTGTATGGGATGCAGAATTGGCGGATGCCGACGGTTCATATCCGACGCTTCACTTTGCGGACGGATGGATTTGTATCTGTCAATGCCGGCTATGCGGGCGGCGAATTCACGACCACTCCGTTTGTGTTCATAGGGCGCACCCTGGCGCTGAATTACTCCACATCAGCGGTGGGGTGCGTTCAGGTTGAGATACAGGATGCCCACGGACAAACCCAGCCGGGCTTCGGGATTAAAGAGTGTCCGCAGATATTCGGCGACGAGATTGACGGCGTTGTGCGTTGGGAGGATGGCGCTGACGTGAGTGCGCTGGCAGGCAAGCCAGTGCGTTTGCGATTCATGCTCAAGGACGCCGACCTGTTTGCGTTTCGGTTTGGGGCAGCGGTTGGCTCGCCTGGTGAAGTGGAATAAATACCATAAAATACCTTGCCTTCGGCTCGGTGTTATCAGTTGATGGGTTTGTATTAGAAAGGAAAGATTGATGCTCAGAGAAATGACTTCCATCGCGTATTCTAAACTGTTGC